>NZ_JAMXOT010000003.1 GCF_024220515.1 Oscillatoria sp. HE19RPO | reverse complement strand
GCAATGCTTGCGCCCCTGGGGCGCAAGCATTGCGCCCCTACACATACCTTCCTTTCATCAGTTGAACGGTTGGATGATTTATATTTTGCAATCCCCTAATGGTAGGATTACCCCCGGTTTTAGCCAGCTGTATAACCTAACCAAGCTGCTTATAACCTCCGTGAAATTTTTGCCAATGGCCTTACCATTTCTTAAAAGCGTGCTAAATTAAAAGAGCAAGAAACCGCACAGATTGTCAGGTTTTTTTCTATCTCTACGAAAAAAATATGCTTAAAAGTCTCATCAAATCACTGGTATTAGCTGCGGGTTATCAGATAACAGCTAAAAACGTGATTACTGGATTAGGAGTCGATCCCTTATCTGATATCAATAAAATTTTATCCGACCCCCACTATAATTCTCACCTCACTCGCCCTTCAATCCATACAATATTTGATATTGGTGCAAATGTTGGGCAAACAGCAATTAAGTTTTCTAAAAAGTTTACCACCTCCGAAATCTACTGTTTTGAGCCGGTTCAAAAAACATTTAAAGAACTTCAGGCTAACGTTAAGCCTTACAAAAATATCCATCCTTATTGCCTAGGATTCGGCAAAAGACATGAGACAAAAGAAATATACATTTACTCCAAGTCTGTTTTGGCCTCTTGCATTGCCGAATCTCCGGTTATCTCATCCCGTAAGAGTTGCGACGTTGCCACATTAGAGCTAGAAACGATTGATGCCTACTGTCAAAAACATCAGATTAGTTCGATTGATATTCTTAAAGTCGATACAGAGGGGTTTGACTTTGAGGTGATTCAGGGCGCACAACAATTACTAGAGAATAAACGGATTAATTTTATCTACTTTGAGTTCTTCTATGTCGGAAATGACCATAGTAGCAAGCTAGGCGGGAGATTGATAGACATTCACAATTTTTTGCTCCCCTTTGGATATCGACCTGTTTCCTTCTATACGGATTTTATTCATCAAAAACATATAGCCGGTTGCTATAATGCTCTCTATATGCGATGGTAAACGGAAAAATAAGTAATTCAACCCACCCATCAGGGGTGAGAGTCAGTTAAAGACGGGCTGTTTTAGTAGTCCTGAGTTATCCTAATCATTTTTACAAGTCATTGCCCGATCGCACCAACTGCGGCAACACCTTCAGTAAATACTCGCTTAACGTCACCGCATCTACTCCTAACTCCGTGCGAACACCAGCAGCAGAAATGGCAGCTTGGGCGTGCCACCATACGGCGGTTTGCACAAGAGGTTCTAGAGGAATTTTCCGGGCGATCGCCTGAGCCATTAAGCCACTGGATAACCCGGTTAAGACATCGCCACTGCCACCTCTTGCCAATGCCGGGGTACTTTCCGGGTTAATCCAAACCGATCCATCCCGATAGCCGATCGCCGTTCTGGCTTGTTTGAGCATCACCACCGCCCCACTTTCCTCAGAAGCCCGACGCACGGCCCTCACCAAATCCTCAGCTTCCTCCTGAACCTCGGGAAACAGACGCTTAAATTCTCCCGGATGGGGGGTCAACAGGGTAAAGGCTTCTCGTTGAGACAGGGTGGGAATGGTTCCCAATCGCGCCAAAGCATTTAATCCATCGGCATCTAAAATCAAGGGCCGATCGCTGGCTAACACAGCTTGAACCACCGCCATCGCATCTAGGGTCAAGCCACAACCACAGGCGATCGCATCAAAGGAACTCAAGTCGATGCTATCGGGCAAATCAGCGATCGCCCCAGAAGCAGTTTCTGGACATCCGACAATCAGCGCATCGGCTAATTGCTGACTCATGTACGGTTTGAGGGATTTAGGAACGGCGATCGTCAACATTCCCACCCCCGATGCCTTCGCCCCCAATCCACATAATAGGGCCGCCCCCATATACCGTTGAGAACCACAAATTGCCAGGAGATGTCCTTCCTTATACTTATGGGTCAATTGGGGACGAGGAAGCGGGAGATGGGCGAGTGCCACCGTTGAGGTAATCCGGTGGATGGGATGGCGATCGCCTAAAACCGCCTGAATATCTGCCAAAGGGATATCAAAATCAATTAATTCCGGCTTTCCCACATAAGCCAATGCTTGATCATGAAATAATCCTAACTTCCATAACCCCAAGCAAAAGGTATGGGTAGCCTGAATTGCCGTTCCTAAAACTGCTCCCGTATCCGTATGCAACCCCGAGGGTAAATCAATACTGATCGCAGGTTGAGACTGTTCATTTAATCGGTCAATTCCCTGAGCAATCTCCCCAGAAATTGCCCGTTCTAATCCGAATCCAAATAATCCATCCACAATCAAATCACAATCCAGGAGGGGTTCAATTTGGTCAACAAACTCAACCCCCAAACTGGCCACATATTGCCCATGCTTCCCCGTCAAATCCTTGCATTTAGCCAGGGGTCGATAAATCAGCACCTCATATCCGGCAAAATGTAACTCTCGGGCCACCACCAAAGCATCTCCGCCATTGTGACCCGGACCCACCAACACCCCAACTCGTTGGACTCTGGGACGAGGATAGAGGGCAATCAACCGATGAAAAATAGCCTGGGCCACCTTTTCCATTAATGCAGCGACGGGCATTCCGGCGGCAAAGAGTCGTCCTTCAATGGCGCTCATTTGCCCTGAAGTCACGATGACTTGATGAATTAGAGTTTGACGATTTTGCTGTTGGGTCACGGTCCGCTGTTCTGGATGAATCAACAATTTAAAGGGTTATTAATGCTAGATTTTTAAAGTTAAATTTTAAGGATTTTGTTGGGGACACGGCATTGCCGTGTCCTGTTTTAGGAAATTAATCAATCATATTGATGAACCCGAGCATCAATGCCAAAATTACGAATATAACCGCTTTCTTGTTGAGCAGTGATGCGATTGGGGTAAGGTCCGATCGCCAGATGGGGTCCAAAGGGAACGGTGCGGACGGAGATTTCTTGGTAGGCAATTCCGGCAGTAGTTAGTTGAGTCGTAATCCGGGAAAAGTCATTGGGGTTGCCGGGAATGATGACAAAATAGGGATTAGAAATGCCCAAAGAGGCAGCCGGTGGACCAACAGCAGAGGCGATCGCCGGGGAGATGGGTTCAATAGTGCCGATCGCCGAACGAATCCCGACCAATAACTCTAATTCTCGCGCCCGTCTGTAGGCATTGGAGTTATTCACAAACATCCCCGCTTGAATCACGGTTTTTCCGTCCAACTCCTTAATAAATGCCTCCGGTTCGATTAACCGAACTTGGGCGAGTACGATGGGGTTATTCGTGGGGATATAGACCACATAACGCTTAGAACTCGGCAGTGGAGGAAGCCCAGGTGGGGCCGGAGGGAGTTCAAACTGGGGAATCGGTCCCGGGGAGAAAGGGGGTTGCTGGGAGGGAACCGGAAGTTGGGGGAGTTGTTGCGGTTGTTGCTGGGGAAATTGTTGGAGGGGTGGAAGTTGGGGAAGGGTTTGAGCGATCGCCCGTTGAGACGGTAGCAACAACTCAGCGGCGACTCCCACCGTTAAACCGAACCCTAAAATCGCCCCTACCCAGACATCAGGCGATCGCGCCGAACTCCATTCACGATTCCTAGAACCGAACGAACCGAATCGTAGATTTTCCATACAGGGATATCCACTCACCAAGCAAGATTATGAGGTTTTTAGACACTCTAGCACAGGAAATTCCAGACATTTTTCAGGTCTAACCGAAAATCTCAATAAATTTGACCATGAATTTCAACTCGATCTGTTAGCCTAGAAAGAGATTGTTATTGTCTGGCCGAATTGTTTAGATAGCGGCCTTTTATGGGATTTTATGAGCAAAGTCGTCGTTGGCCTCTCTGGTGGAGTGGATAGTTCTACCGCAGCCGCCATCCTACATCATCAAGGATATGAAGTCATTGGTCTTACCCTGTGGTTAATGAAGGGGAAGGGTCAATGCTGCTCTGAGGGGATGGTCGATGCTGCCGCAATTTGTGAAGACTTGGATATTCCCCATCACATCGTCGATACTCGCCAGTTATTTCAAGAAAAAATTGTCGATTACTTAGTGGCGGGATATAGTGCCGGGTTTACCCCATTACCCTGTTCCCAGTGCAATCGGGCCGTGAAATTTGGCCCGATGTTAAGTTATGCCAAAGAAGAACTAGGGATTGACAAAATTGCTACGGGACACTATGCCCGAGTCAACTATAACGAAGAGACTGGACGGTATGAATTACTGCGGGCCGTCGATCGCAATAAAGATCAATCTTACTTTTTGTACGACTTAACCCAAAAATTGCTGGCGGGATGTATGTTTCCCTTGGGTGAAATCACCAAGACAGAAACGAGACAGATTGCGGCGGAATATGGACTGCAAACGGCGGAAAAGCCGGAAAGTCAAGACTTATGCTTGGTGGAAGCCCACGGGTCGATGCAAACCTTTTTAGAACAGTACATCCAGCCCCAAAAAGGGGATATTGTCGATGTTCAGGGGAAGGTCCTCGGACAACATGATGGCATCCATCGCTACACCATTGGACAGCGTAAAGGGATTGGGGTTGCGGCAGCGGAACCCTTGTATGTGGTGGCATTGGATGCGGTGAAAAATCGGGTGATTGTCGGCGATCGCGAGTCAGCAACCGAACCGAGTTTCACCGTGGATCGCGTCAATTGGGTGTCGATCGCCCCTCCGACTGCACCAATTCGGGCAGAAGTTCAGATTCGGTATCGGACCTCGCCTGTTCCGGTGACGGTGATTCCTGAAGATCGCGGACATCGCGCCAAACTGGTGTTTGATGAACCGCAGTTTGGGGTAACCCCCGGACAAGCAGCAGTTTGGTACGACGGCGATCGCGTCCTCGGTGGCGGGATTATCGAACAGTTATCCTAGGGCGATTCTGTGGCGATCGGACCCGAAACCGGGTTTCTGCCTTGAATGGCGGCAAATTGCCAAAGGGTGAGTAAAGAAACCCGGTTTCTAACCCCCAAGACAAGAAACCGGGTTTCTGCCCAGAATTTCTGCAAATTAGCACAGATGGTTTGAAGAAACCCGGTTTCTAACCCATGTTGCTACTCTTGCCATCAAAACTTGAAAAGTCCCAATCTTAACAACCCGGTTTTTCAACAAAGCCGGGTTTTTGATATTGGGGCAATCTTGGCCTGAAGGCGATCGCACCGAATCGAGGCGTGTCAAACGTCCCAGATACCAGTATGATAAAAAATTAGCAAAGCTTAAGAATTGAACTATATCTAAAGAGGGATCGTTTTGACTCAACATCCAGATGCGATCGCCCCCCACGGCGGTCACCTAATTAATCGGATCGTCAGTCCCGCTCAAAAGCAGGAATTTCTCGCCCAAGCCGAGACTATGCCTCGCCTCCAACTGAGCGATCGCGCACTCTGTGACCTTATCCTAATTGCTATTGGTGGTTTTAGCCCCCTGACGGGCTTCATGGATCAAAAAGATTACGATCCCGTCGTCACGGATATGCGCTTGGCGAATGGTCTCCCCTGGTCCGTTCCCATCACCCTGCCGGTGAGTGAAGAAATCGCTGAACCCCTGAAAGAAGGGAGTTGGGTGCGCTTAGATGACACCGAAGGCAAATTTGTCGGCGTCCTGGAACTCACCCAAAAATATCGCTACAACAAGGCATTAGAAGCCGTTAACGTCTATCGTACCGAGGACCAAAATCATCCCGGGGTCAAAGTCTTGTACGAACAAGGACCCATCAATCTCGCCGGACCGATTTGGTTACTCGATCGCGAAGCGCATCCCCAATTCCCCGATTACCAAATCGACCCCGCTCAATCTCGGGCCCTGTTTCGGGAAAAAGGCTGGAAATCCATCGTTGCCTTCCAAACCCGCAACCCAATCCACCGCGCCCACGAATATATTACAAAATGCGCCTTGGAAAGTGTGGATGCCTTATTCCTGCATCCCCTAGTCGGCGTCACCAAAGGGGATGATATCCCCGCCGATGTGCGGATGCGCTGTTATGAAATTCTCATGGAAAAATATTACCCGAAAGACCGGGTAATTTTGGCCATTAACCCAGCAGCGATGCGCTATGCCGGACCTAGAGAAGCAATTTTCCACGCCTTACTCCGGAAAAATTACGGCTGCACCCATTTTATTGTGGGTCGGGATCATGCCGGAGTGGGGGATTACTACGGCACCTACGACGCTCAACATATTTTTGATGAGTTTGAACCCGGGGAATTAGGAATCGTGCCCATGAAGTTTGAGCACGCTTTCTTCTGTCAGTTGACCAAGAGTATGGCAACCACAAAAACGAGTCCAAGTAATCCGGATCAGCGGATTCACTTGTCAGGAACTAAGGTGCGGGAAATGCTGCGGAATGGGGAGTTACCCCCGCCGGAGTTTTCTCGTCCAGAAGTGGCGGCTGAACTCGCCCGGGCGATGCGGGTGGCTGTAGAGTCGTACTAACTGACTGAGAAGACAGGGGGATAGCGGTTCAGTAGACTTATGTGGTCTTAATTGTTCGTAGTAACGACTTCAGTCGTTCTCTTAAGTTCGTAAGCACGTAAGGGAATTGCAAAATATAAATCCTCCAACCGTTTAACTGAAAGGAAGGTATCTGTAGGGGCGCAATGCTTGCGCCCTCCGGAGGGCCTGCGCATTGCGCCCCTACATTGAGGGGGCTACTCCGTTGATCCGTCATACGAACGAACGTTTTGGAGATTTTATTTTTTGGAGTTCCCTAAGCCTGTAGGCGTGATCCCAAACATCTTGCTCGCTCTTAAGACAAGCGAGCAAGATGTAAAGCCTACGGCATAGCTAAGGGCTGACGCGCAGGCTACGCCAACGCTTACCGCACTCCAAAAGAATCTGCGATCGCTCTCGGGACAAGGCACCGCCTTGTCCTCCCCTCACCGTCAGGGCCGATCGCCTCTCGATGAAACCCCAATTAGCGCCAGGGGGAGCAAAATTCCTTGTTGTGGTTTTGACCGATCGCGATTGAAGGGGTATTATATACTAAAGAGGAAATAATTTCCTGACCTCAAAATAGCGAAACAATCGCTAAAAGTTGGTCTGTTCGTCCCCATTGGGAGACGAAAACAGCGGAAAAAGAGAGAGAAAAAGAACGCCAGGAAAATATCAAAAGAAAACTGGCGAGTGTTGAGAAAATATGGGCAAAATTGCCAAATACCCAATGCAAAATTTAGCTCTGTTGGCCAGACTTTCTTAACAAAAAAATATCAAAGATGCGGGTTCCAAGAGAGGATAAACCTCCCTGAACCCAAGATGGGTGAAGAGACAAGACGGGAAGGAAGACCCCACGGGCGATCGCAACGGGTCCCGGTATAAAGTGGTTATCATGACCGAACCAAGGGAATGGACTCCCCACGATGAGACCCCGATTAAACCTTGATGAGTCACTGAAGAAAGAAGCTGCCCCTCGGGTTGCCACGAGTCCATTCCCGGTGAAAAATAAGCATTATAAGGGTAAGAAGGACGATTTAGGGAATGGGACTGAAGCGACGAGAATTTTTACGCAGGGCAAGCGGCATCCTAGCCGGGTTGGGAATTAGCGAGTCCATCATCTGGAAATCTAGCCAGCGCTATTACCAAGCTTTGGCGGCACCCGCCTCTGGCAAGTTGGCGTTATTAGTGGGGATCAACGCCTATCCGGGCTTAAATCCCCTCTCCGGTTGTGTCACGGATGTGGAACTGCAACGAGAACTCTTGATTTATCGGTTTGGGTTTAATCCCCGGGATATCGTCACTCTGATCGATGGACAAGCCACTCGTGCCAATATTGAAGATGCTTTTATCAATCATTTGGGACAACAAGCAACCAACGGGGATTTGGTGGTGTTCCATTTTAGTGGATATGGTCGTCGGATTAATTGGGACCAATCCACCACGGGATTGCAAACCAGTTTGATGCCTGTGGATGGAGGAACCGGCAGTGGGGGAAGACCCGCCAATGATATTTTAGAGGCGACCCTCTGGGAACTGTTGCGATCGCTGAAAACGGACCGGGCGATCGCCTTCTTGGATACCAGCTACAGCTATCCGGGGACCACCCTCCAAGGAAATCTGCGAATTCGCTCCCAACAAGGGGTTCCCACGGGCAATCCCAGTGATGCCGAACTCGCCTTTCTGGAAAAAATCAGCCCAAAACCAGCTTTATTGTTTCCGCGATCGCCCTCCTCCTTTAAAGGGGTGGTTTTAGCGGCATCCGGTGCTAATCAGTTAGCCACCGAAGGCCGATGGAATGGCTTTAGCGCCGGAGTCTTTACTTATGCCATCACCCAGCAACTGTGGTTGGCCACCCCAGCTAATACCCTGCAATCCAGCCTCCAGAAAGCTTCTTGTGCCGTTCAGCAGATTGCGGGTTTTCCCCTGCAACAACCCCAACTTTTAAAAACCTTTGAAGCGCCACCCTCTGGAGAAGGCAACAATCCTCCCGATGAAACCTTACCGGGTTTTGTCTTTAATCAACCCAGTGCCGAGGGTGCTGTGACAGCGATAGAAGACAACGGTCAAACGGCAGTTTTGTGGTTGGGAGGACTTCCAGCTCAGGCGATCGAATCCTTAGAAGTCAATTCAATGTTCACCCCGGTTCCTTCAGGGAAAAGTGACCTGCCATCCTACCGCTTACAGGTGCGATCGCGAGACGGATTAACCGTGAAAGCGCAAGTCTTGGGGGTTGAACAATCAACCCCTGAGTCTCCCAACCCCCTGAAAGTCGGTCAAGTCGTCCAAGAAACAGTTCGGACAATCCCCCGGAATCTCAACTTGACCATTGCTTTAGATGCCGGATTGCAACGCATCGAACGGGTGGATGCCACCAGTGCCTTTGCTGGAATTCCCCGAGTAACCACCGTGATTGCCGGAGAACAACCGGCAGACTATTTATTTGGGCGAGCTCAAGAGGCGATGTTAGCGCAACTCCCCAGTTCCGCCTTACCGATGATTCCCCCCGGGAGTTATGCGCTATTTTCCCTGGGGAAAAACCTGCTGCTGAACACGATGGGAGAACAGGGAGAAGCGATTAAATCCTCGGCACAGCGGTTAGTTCCCCAACTGCAAACGTTACTGGCGACCAAATTATTGCGGTTGAGCTCCAATGAAGGGTCTTCTCGGTTGGGAGTGCGGGTTAACTTGGAAACTTTGGGACCTGAAGCCAAGGCGATCGTGCAAAGCGAAACCCGTCGCGCCCCTTGGGAAGCCCCCGAGTTATCTGCGGTTCCCCTGTCGCGCAATGGGAATAGTCCGTTAGGGGTTCCCTTGGGGAGTCGGATTCGCTATCGGGCCTTTAATTATAGCGATCGCCCCTTATACTGCCTGCTCTTTTCCTTAGATAATAGTGGCAATGCGATCGTCCTCTATCCCTCCGATGACCCCAGCACTTCCAATACTGGACAAACTCAACCCACCTTAGAACAAAATCTGCTACTTCCCGGGGAAACCCTGACAATTCCTACGGGTTCGGGTACGGGATCATGGGTGGTGCATGGTCAAGCGGGATTAACGGAAACCCAGGTGATTTTTTCATCCAGTCCGTTTACGAAAACCTTTTCTGCCTTATCTGGTTTCATGCGTCCCCAGGGAGATGCTCAACCTCTGATTCCCGTGACTAATCCCCTGGCGATCGTCCAAGCGATTTTACAGGACCTCCATACCGCCAGCCTTGCCAGTCTCCCCAATGCCAACACTTCCCCCGACCGCTGGGCGCTTCATGTGGATCGCTGGGCCACTCTCAGCTTTATCTACCGGGCAATTTAACAGGCGGTTAGAAACCGGGTTTTTCACCCAATTTTTGGCGATTCGTCACCAATTTAGGCAAAAACCCGGTTTCTTGTCCTGGGGACCTCACCGAGGGTTAGAAACCGGGTTTTTCACCCCAGTTTTGGCAATTTGTCACAAATTTAGGCAAAAACCCGGTTTCTTGTCCTGGGGACCTCACCGAGGGTTAGAAACCGGGTTTTTCACCCAATAGGCAAAAACCCGGTTTCTTGTCCTGGGGACCTAAACCTAATTCGATGAGGAAAATTAGGCCGAATCTTCCTCCCGTTTCAGTTGTTCTCGTTCGATCGCCTCAAATAAGGCTTGAAAATTTCCTTCACCAAATCCTGCCGCCTCCTCTCGACGCTCAATCACTTCAAAAAAGAAAGTGGGTTGTTCAAAAATGGGTTGAGTAAAGGTTTGTAGTAAAAGGGAATGTGGGGTTTCAGGAGGCCAATCTACTAAAATTTTTTTCCTTTGAATGTCTTGCCACTCTGCCGACCCTTCATCAAACCCCAGACGTTGGCGCAGGGTTGCATAATAAGTCGGGGGCACATCAATAAATGAGACTCCATTTTTCCGTAACTGAGCAACGGTTCCTAGAATATGATTCGTTTTTAAGGCAATATGCTGAATTCCCGGCCCGCGATTTATCTCTAAAAACTCTTGCACTTGAGAGGTATCGGAGGTGGGTTCATTAATGGGGAACTGAATGGAACTTTCGGGATAAATCATCACCTGAGAGTGCAATCCAGACCGTTCAGTTTGAATATCAAAGGTTTGCTGACCTTGAAATCCGAAAACCTTTTCATACCAGGATAAAGCGGTTTTTAAGTCTCCTTTTTTGACATTTAAAACAAAATGGTCAATATTGAGATAGAGACTATCAGAAACAGGATTTGAGGTCGGTTGAGGGAAAAAGTTTTGGGGTGAGTAGATTGATTTTTTAAGGGTTTCATCCGTTAAAATGGGATAAGTTGGGTCAGGAAAACTCGGGATGGCATCAGGGGAGTCACCCCGTTGAATTAAGGTATGACTCAGTTCTCCCCATCCGGCAATTTTTGCCGATTTTAACGGGGAAAACGATGGGGGTTGTTCCTGTAGGGGTTGTAAGACTTTTGCACCGGCAGAAGCTGCTTGATCCAAGCAGGATGCTAAATCCTCAACGGCAAAAGCAATATCTGCGACTCCCGGAGGATGGCGATCGAGATATTCCGCCACCGGAGAAGCAACAGACAAGGGTGAAGAGAGTGCAAACCGAACTAAACCACTTTGAATCAGTTCCGTGTGAGTGTCGGTGTGGGTGAAACTGGCGACTGCCTCAAATCCGAGGCAATCTACGAACCAGTCCCGTTGTGCTGTAGCATCTTTAACGTAAAAGTGAATGTGATCGATTTCCATGAATCCGATATCACTGTCCTCAATGACTCTAATGCCCTTTAATTTTACTCGTTTCCTCAAAAATCGGAGGGGTTAAGGCGTTGGGGACAGGAGGGCGACTTGATACACTTTCCCTATTTTTTTTAATTTAAACGATTTAGATAAATCCAGAAAATGGGTGAATTTTCCTTTGATTTTCAATCGTTTCATAAGCTGGGTAATCGGGATTCCATATTCGGCGTTAAATTCACTCGCCAAGGAGGAGAGAGGAATGGATTTTTTAGAGGAATTTTCGGTTAATCTTCCCAGCAGTTCTATCAAATACTTTTCTAAGTCTATCGAGTTTTTAATGGCGAAAGAAGAGGCAGCAGGGATTCCCGGTTTCAGGGTAAAAACTTTAGAATTAGGGCTGTGTTTTTCTCCGATGATGATTTCACCCGTTTGAGGGGATGGGGTCAGGGTAAATCTCGAACTGGACTGTAAAAATTTACTAAAATTTCCGGCAAGTCCTAATTTTTTAATAATCCAATTAGGATTTTGACCATAGAGTGCTTTAAATTCTGAACCTAACATTCCGGTGGAAATCGCCATTCCGGGATATTTCTTGTGCATAGAGGCGATCGCCCGTTCTAATGCTAGTTCAACTTCTTCTCTGCCATTAAACCCATTGTGAAGAGAACCCTGTGGCATTGTCGGGGGTTTTAAACTTAGAGGGTGAGAGTCAACCCCGGGGCTTGATTTTAACTCCAGACAATCGAATAAAGCAATGTAAAGTTCGGAATCTCCCGGGACTTGATGGACGACAAAATCATCCGGGCGATCGCAAAAGATGTGCCGGGCTTTTTTCCCCGGTTCCGAGGCGATCGCCACTTGACTCAGGGGGATTTGATAACGGTCCTGAAACACCGCACAAACCCGCGAAAATTTAACCCACTGTTTGCCACTTCTTTTCTGTTCAGCTTTGAGGATTCCCTTGAACGTTTTAACGCATTCTTCCACCGAAAGAACCGGGTTAATTTCCTCCATTCCATAAGTTTGAGTTTTACCCGTCTGCGTATTCAAAACCGTTAAAAGTTTCCCTTGTTTGCGAACTAGATACACTGTTAAACCGTGAGTCTGAAGCGTTGTACATAAATGAGTCATCACCCCATCGGACGAACAAACCAACACCTCCTTGGCATTGGGATAGTGAACAAAAATAGAGGAACCCACCGTTGCCATTTTCACATCTGCACTATCTTTACCCGGTGGAACATGAATCAGTTCATAATGCCGCTTATGGAGTTGAACATCCTTTTTTCCCATTCTTTGCCAATTAGCAAAGGCAATTTTAATTTGTAAATCATATTGACAAACTTGTTTTAAAAATTTTTCTGCTTCTTCATCTAAGGATAAATTTTCAGCATCTAAAAGTAAAATCGCAATCCCGCCCCCTGCCCCATTTTTGAACGCATTAAATTGGGCCGCCATTCCCAGAGAAAGGGCTTCGGGCAAATTAAAGCCTAAGCGAATGGCAAACTGTTCTAAACTTTGAGTTTCAAGGTCCGATTGCACCGTCAAGTTTCCCGATGAAAGGGCCGGTTCTGCCCGGACAAGTTCTTCTGGAAATTTAAGTAAGGTCCGAAAATTTTGGATTAATTCTAAAAATTCATAAGATACAAAAAATGGAGGTTTCATAAAAGCTTCTAAAAGCTTAATCACTCTCCGAATCAGGCTGTTTATGTCTTGATGATTTTGGCGTAACTCTGTTGCTATTTTTTCTGACAATTTTACTTGAAACTCTTCCCGATGCCAGGATTGATTGCTGAACTTTTCATTCAGCCATTCGGGATAGTGTTGATAGGCTATCCAAAGAGTTTTAGAAATCGCCCGACTTAATGGCGCGATCGCCTCTAATACCTGATGAGCAGTCAAACTCGGATCGTCTCGCATAGCGATTCCCGTAGAAAGTGACAGTATTCCATCATAATAAAAGACGATAGCTCGATTGATGGATAAACATGGCACGAGATTTACGGGAATTCCTGAACCTCCTAGAAACTAGGGGACAACTCCGGCGGATTACCACCTGCGTTGACCCGGATTTAGAGATAGCCGAGATTTCCAACCGGATGCTACAAGCTGGAGGACCCGCACTCCTATTCGAGAATGTTAAAGGATCGGCCCATCCCGTCGCAATCAACCTCTTAGGGACCGAGGAACGAGTCTGTTGGGCGATGAACATGGAAAAACCCTTGGAATTAGAGGAACTCGGCAGAAAACTGGCCCTCTTACAACAGCCGAAAC
The DNA here is from genome assembly GCF_024220515.1 of Oscillatoria sp. HE19RPO. Lineage (GTDB taxonomy): Bacteria > Cyanobacteriota > Cyanobacteriia > Cyanobacteriales > Laspinemataceae > Laspinema. The sequence goes on along the minus strand of NZ_JAMXOT010000003.1, from coordinate 23,978 downwards.
CCCCGAAAAAAATTGCCCAGGCGGTAGAGTTTGGCAAAGTCCTCTTTGATGTCCTCAAGGCAAAACCCGGACGGGACTTTTTCCCCGCCTGTCAGCAAGTGGTGATTCAAGGGGATGACTTAGACTTAAACCAGTTACCCTTAATTCGTCCCTATTACAAAGATGCAGGGAAAATCATCACCTTGGGATTGGTGATTACCAAAGATTGTGAGACGGGAACGCCCAATGTCGGGGTGTATCGCTTACAGTTGCAATCTCACAATACCATGACCGTCCATTGGCTATCGGTACGCGGTGGGGCCAGACATTTGCGAAAAGCCGCAGAACAGGGTAAAAAACTGGAAATTGCGATCGCCCTCGGGGTCGATCCCTTAATCATTATGGCCGCTGCCACCCCCATTCCCGTAGACTTGTCCGAATGGCTATTTGCCGGACTCTATGGCGGTTCTGGGGTCGCCCTCGCCAAATGTAAAACCGTCGATTTAGAAGTTCCAGCAGACTCAGAATTTGTCTTAGAAGGCACCATTACTCCCGGGGAAGTCCTCCCTGATGGACCCTTTGGCGACCACATGGGCTATTATGGCGGGGTTGAAGATTCACCCTTGGTCCGCTTTCACTGCATGACTCATCGCCAAAATCCGGTTTATCTAACCACCTTTAGCGGACGTCCTCCCAAAGAAGAAGCGATGATGGCGATCGCCCTCAATCGGATTTATACCCCCATTTTGCGACAACAAGTCTCAGAAATTGTAGACTTTTTCCTACCAATGGAAGCCCTCAGTTACAAAGCGGCAATTATTTCCATTGATAAAGCCTATCCCGGCCAAGCAAGACGGGCCGCCTTAGCCTTTTGGAGTGCCTTACCCCAGTTTACTTACACCAAATTTGTAATTGTGGTAGATAAAGATATTAATATTCGTGACCCCCGCCAAGTGGTTTGGGCCATTTCTTCTAAAGTTGACCCCGTACGCGATGTCTTTATTTTACCCAATACTCCCTTTGATAGTTTAGATTTTGCCAGTGAAAAAATTGGCTTAGGCGGACGCATGGGTATCGATGCCACCACCAAAATTCCGCCCGAAACCGAACATGAATGGGGAGAACCCTTAGAGTCCGATCCGGAAGTAGCCGCAATGGTCGATCGCCGTTGGTCCGAATACGGTTTAGCCGATTTAGAATTGGCAGAAGTCAACCCCAATCTATTCGGATACAACATTAACTAATCGGTTATTCTCTTAAGTTCGTAGTAACGACTTCAGTCGTTTAAAGAAACCCCTGAAGGGGTTACTACGAACGTTTTGGCGGGTTTATTTTTTGCAATTCCCTTAGTACAACGTCCCGATTTCAGTCGTTCCCTCATGTTCGTAGTAACGACTTCAGTCGTTATCTTTCTTATTACAACGTCACGATTTTATCGTTTCCTATATTAGAGCTCTTGCAAAATTCTTTAAAGCCCCCCAGTAAATAAACATTTATTCCTCTGGCTTCCCCCTTCTTAAGGGGGACGGGAGGGGGATCTCTAAGGGGGGTTGGGGGGATCAATCCTTTTTTTTGCAAGAGGTCTATTCATATAGCGGTTCCCACATTTATTCACGTACATTTTTGGAGAGTGCGAGAACCGCTATAAATTCATCAAATGGGACACCGAGTACGCCAGTACAGCTTTCAAAAAATGCGGACAGAAACCCGATTTTACCGCCTAGATAAAACTGCTGATGGCTACAGAGTTTGTCAAAAAAACCGATTTCCAACCCATCTTGTCCCCCCGGACTAGAAATCGCTTAAAATTTTGGCCGGATCCCTACCCTCAGCCTGAGCCCTCTAACTTGGCACTTCGCTCGAAATCGGCTATCATCATTTTTAAGCAAAGAAAATAAAAAGGGCCTTTTATATCACCTGGGTGAGAAGATGGCTTTCAGTCAACAAAAATAAATCAAAGACCGGGCTAATTGTGAAGCAGCTTCGGTGGAGCAGAGTCACCCAATAATAGCTCAGGGATTCTCTCCACAATCTGCATCCTACAGGGTTTAAAAATAACGAAAGTCCAGCCAACGGCATCAGTGTGAAGACCAGCAGGCCCAAACAGCATCTATCCCAAAATTATGAATGATTCTCCGTCAATCTTCAATAGAGGTATAGACTCCTATAGGGAGATAGATCCGCTTTCCGGGGAGTTTTCCCCAACGGCAAATCAGGAATCACTGTCCGATGGGGATGCACTGTGGCAGAGCCTGTCTGGGGATTTACCGGCGTCGTCGGAAGGGGAAAAAATTAGAATTTGGAAGGACAATTTAGACTGTCTCAGTCGCTTGGGACGGGGGACGAAACTGTTAATCGCAGCCGTTGAACCCCAAAATTTTACCGTTTGTTATGGGAATCCAACCTTGTGTCAACTGGCGGGAATTCAGGCGAGTCTAGAACAACAAAGTCGCGACGATCGCCAAAGGTTGTTGCACCATTTGCTACAGGATCACCTAAGTGAAGATGATCGCCAGGACCTGGAACAGTTATATCGGCGTCAGGTGCTGTTGCGAATTTTGGGCGATCGCTATGGAATTGATTTCCAGAGTCAGTTAGGATGGGATGAACCGGCGATCGTCAGCTTTCATAGTCCGAACTACTCAGAACCCAGGATAATCGAGTTTTGGGTGAATACGGCAGGACTCAAAATCATTCCCCTGGATCCCGAGCAAGATGAATTTGCCGATTTACGCTTAGAACAGCACTCCGGACCCGAAAATCCCGAAAGCTTGACGGACCTCTCTACCCTAGAAAGCTTGGAACAGCGCGTCTGTTGGGAAAATTATCGCGTTGAGGGATTACTCCTGCTAGAAGGGATGGATGTGACCATTCGGGAGACCATTCGGCAGATTTCCCGGTTACTGATTAGTACCCACTCAATTTTACGTCCCGATCGCTTTCGGCAAATTAATCAGCACCTCAAATCCTTGTTTAGATGTGACAACAGTTTTATCCTGAGTACCGAGCGAGATCCCGTCCGCCTGTTTGTGGAAACCGAATCGAGAAACTTGAGCGTCACCAGTTATCCTCTCGACTCCCTCCAAGGGTCCCACTTCCGGCAAGCAGCAGACGCCAATCGGATCTGGAATGTCACGGATTTGAGTGCAGATTGGACCGGAGAATGCGAGAAGCAACTGGTAGAAGCGGGAGTGCGCTCCTTGTTATTGATTCCCCTGGTGGTGCAGGTGAGTGGGAATGATTCCCGATTGGGACGGCGATCGCCGTCCAAATCCCAGCAAATGGTGGGATTAGTGGGGTTAACTAAGTCTCAACCCCATCACTTCCATGCCATTGATATTCGCCGGGGAGAGGAACTGATTGCACCGTTTACGGTAGCATTGCGCCAAATTGTCCAACAACGGTTGACCCAATTTACAAACATTCATCCCTCGGTAGAATGGCGGTTTGTTCAGGAGTTAGAACGGCGCAGTTGGGGATTGCCACCGGAGGCGATCGTTTTTGCCGAACTGTATCCCCTGTATGGAATATCGGATATTCGGGGGTCCTCAGACGAGCGAAATCGAGCCATTGAAGCGGATTTAATCGAACAGTTTCAGTTGGGTTTAGCCGTGGTGGAAGCGGTTTGTGCCGCTGATGAACAGAGTTTTGTCGAACAACTGAGACTGGATCTGCTGGAACGCATTCAGGGGATCCAACGTGGGGTGACCGTGGATGGAGAAATCACGGCGATCGAGTATTTGAAAGAGCATCTGGAAGGGTATTTTGACTATTTTTGCAACTGTTCCCCATTAGCTGCCGAGGCAGTGGCAACCTATCGACGCGCTTGTGATAATGAACATGAGTGCGTTTATCTGGCGCGATCGCGCTATGACGAGACGGTTAATCAAATTAACGCACGCTTAAGAGACACTTGGGAGATTTGGCAGGAGAAAATGCAGAAAATCATTCCTCATTACTGTGATGTGGAATGTAGCGATGGCATTGATCACATGATTTATGCCGGGTCCGCGATTAATCCATCGTTTTCCCGCTTTCATCTACACAGTTTACGCTATGAACAACTGCGAGCGGTTTGTGACTGTGCGCGGGTGGCATTGAGAATTCAAGCGGATTACCAAACGACCCTAGAAGTGACCCATCTGGTTTTGGTGCAAGATTGCACCGTGGATATTTTTCATGATGAAAAAACAGAAAAACTGTTTGATGTTCGCGGAACCCGGGATACCCGGTATGAAATTGTCAAAAAACGAATTGACAAGGGAGTAGAAGCGCAAACCGGCGATCGGATTACCCGTCCGGGGATGTTAACCGTGGTTTATGCGACGAACAAGGAATGGGAAGAGTATGAGCAGTATTTGCGCTATTTAGCCCGGGAAGGTTGGGTGGACGAGAAGATAGACTTTGGTACAGTCGAACCCCAACCGGGAGTCTCGGGCCTCAAATTCGCCCGGGTTCGGGTTCTCCCGGCATCCAATTCCTTACCGGATTTGGCACTCAAGGGTTCGCCGTCCCCGGGTGAGTAAATGGGCGGCGATCGCTGTTCTACATTCGATCAGGGTTTCGGTACAGTAGCAGGAAGACAAGAGTCAAGAGACAAGAGTCAAGAGGGCGCAAGCATTGCGCCCCTACATGAAACCCCAATTTTTCGTCCTTAAATTTACCCCCTTGACTGGGCGAGGGTTTAAACCCCCGAAGTTGCCCCTCTCCATCGTCTCAGTGCGTCAGTCCTAACATCAGGATAGGGGCAAACCCGCGCGCCCCTCTCAACTTTGACCGATTGACAGCGTTATGACATTTAATCGATTTTCCAACCTTCCTCGGGTAATAGACGGCAACCTTTCAATCCCACATCGGGATTTTTTCGATACTCTTCTTCTGGAATCCAAACCTGGACGGTTAAATCAGATTCTACGGAGTAGATGTATTCTGCATTGGGGTCGTAAGTCATGCTGACTTTGAGGTTAGAGAAATCATCTTCACAAATTTCAAAGCCGAAACGAACTACAATCTGGGCTACTAAGCACTCCGGTGTATCGTGGTATTCTCCAGCCGCCTCTCGTTCTTGGCAAAATTTACCGAGAAAGGGTTTGAGGATGCGTCGAACTTTGTCTGGCGCTCCATTTCTACTGGCATAGATAATTGCCGGATTTCCTTCTACAACGATTTGACAGGGTATAGACATGGGTGTAATTCCTACTCGTTCGGAAACGGTACCCATACTTGCGGTACCGTTATCAACATAATATTTTGGCCTAAAGCCACCCCGTGCCGTTCATTTAAACTGATGAAATTTTTACCGAGTCTTAAAAGACGACCCTCAATCTAAACGGTTTAACATCAATATCTATTCGTGAGTGGAGGATAATTGGGCGTGAATGCAGCAGAACAGGTTAAAAATTTTGAACTCGCCAGCAAGATTGCGGCAGTCGTTAATCTTTTTAAGTTACAGTTTCCTGACGCACGGGCAGATTTGAAACCCTGGGTGAATGACCCGAATACCCAGGAACTGGTGGATCCGGATTCTATTGATATTGGATTTCACTTTCCCGGATGGAGTCGCTCATTGCAGAGTCGGAGTATTTTAGTTCAAATCCGGTTTCATGAGGACCCCCTGGATGGCGATCGCCGGGCGATCGGAGTCGAATCAGCCGGTTACAACCATCAAGGACAACAATGGCGATTTTCCACGGTGGAAAACTGGCGCTTTGTAGGGGCAACGGAGCCAGTTGCTGAGGTCCAGGACAAGTTGAAAATCTTTTGCCAGCAGACTTTTGAGTTGTTTAATGGGTAGTTTGGGGTCTTATGTCATTTGTCATTGGTCATTGGTCATTGGTCATTTGTTGATGGGGGAGATGTTCGTAGTAACGACTTCAGTCGTTGCCTCGTTACTTGGCGGCAGCCAAGTAACGCCCTGATATCAGGAGATCGCTCCAGTTCCCACGCAGGCGCTAGACCCTGGGACTGCTCGTGTTATGGCTTATGCCATAACACGAGAGCAACGACAGCAAGTCGTTACTACAAACTTTTTTCCCATCCTCCCATCTCAACCAAGGACAAATGACCAATGACCAATGACATAAGACCCATCCTTGGGATTTAAAGAGAAATTGCTTCTTCTTCTTCCTCCGCTTCTAGTTCCCGATCGCCTCCATTGTTGTAGTGCCTGCTATAATCCCAGGCGCTGTTTTGTCCTTGGACGCCGTTGGCAATAATTCCCAGGACTTTGGTATTGCCAGTTTGCAGTTCGGCGATCGCTTGTTGGATGGCGGGTTTTTCGGTTTGACCGATGCTGACGACTAACCCAATGCCATCGGTATAGGCAGCTAATACTCGACCATCTACGACCCCCAGCAGGGGCGGGGTGTCATAAATCACTAGGTCAAATAAACTGTGCCATTGCTGCATCAGGTTGTGCATTTTTTCAGAAGACAACAACCTGATGGGGTCAGGGGGGGTGGCACCAGCGGTAAGGATGAAGAGATTGGGTTCAACGGGCGATCGCTGAATGGCTTCATTCATATCCATTTCCGTCGCAATCAAATGGGTTAACCCTTGACGGTTGGGTAATCCTAAGCGTTTATGGACTTGGGGCCAGCGTAAGTCCGCATCCACCAATAAAACCCGTTGTCCCATTGATGCGGCAGCTTCGGCGAGATTGACCGCCACGGTGGATTTACCTTCTGCCGGAATTGCCGAGGCGATCGCCACGGAACGCAGGGGTTTACCGGGAGTCAGGAAGCGGATATTGGCATTCAAGGCGCGGAATGCTTCTAAAAAGCCAAAATCGCGGAAATCTTGGACAGCAGCACCGCCACGAGCATCCGCAGAGGGGAGGACAACCGAGCGATCGCTCGCCGGTATTAATCCTAAAATCGGCAAGCGGGTGGCATCTTTTAAGTCTTCAGGAGAATGGAACACATTATCCAAGCGCTCGGCTAATAATGCCGCCCCAAATCCCAACATCAACCCCAACATCGCCCCTAAAACCAGGTTCCGAGGCAGACTCGGCGAAACCGGAACCAACTCCCCATTTTCATTCCGAGGAATCGTCGCTGAGGAAATCACTTCCCAGGGTATCTCTCGTTCTGCTGCATCCACCCGCAACCCTTCCCTGCGGGCTAACAATTCGGTGAGGGTGGTGTTAGCAATTTGGAGTTCTCGCTGCAAATCCGTGTACTGGCGCAAGATCACCGGAAATTGTTCGCGGTATTCGCTTAACATTTTCGCCGCTTCCCCGAGCACTTGATTTCGGACTTGGAGGACTTGAATTTGGCTGGCCGCTTTGACCATTTCCTGAATCAAGCCGGTGCGAATCGTGTTTTGAAAAGGAGCTTGGGGGTTACCCACTACGCCCCCGGGTAGCTGACTCCCTAACACTTCTGAGGCTTCCTGTCCTAATAGCAATTCGATAGTTCGTCGCTCTTCTAAGAGGACTTGAACTTGGGGTGAGTTTGGGGTAAAGCGAGTTGATTCAGCGGCAATTTGATTTTCGAGTTCTTTGAGGCGATTGAGTCGAGCTTGATAGGTGGGAGCTTCACTGAGAACCGAAGCGGCGATCGCAGTCCCGGGTTCAAGTCCGATTTGTCGGCGCAAGGTTTCATACAATTGTTGCTCCTGAACCAGTTGAGCTTGGGCTTCTAAAAGCTGGTCATCTAGTTTGGTGAGTTGTTGAGCCAGTTGTTCCCCTTGTAACTGGGGTTCAATAATATTGTACTGCTGCCGAAACTTCTGGAGTTGTTCTTGCAGGGTATCCACCCGTTGCCGCAATTGTGGGAGTTGGTCTTCAATAAATTGAATCCCCTGACTAATATTGCTCTTGCGGTCTTCTAAGCTATAGCGCAGGTAAGCATTTTGGAGGGTTTCCAAGACAAATTGAATTTTCTCCGGTTCCGCATCTCGGTATCGAACTTCGAGAATTTTCGTATTTTTATTGAAGCGATCGAGGGAGAGAGGCGATTCGTTGCCCCCAATCAAGGCGTTATAGTCCAGTTCGGGATAGCGAGCTTGGAGTTGCTGAACGATCGGGTCCATTAGTTTGGGACTTTGTAAAACCGCAAGTTGGCTATCATAATCCAACCCCGAACCCTGTCCTTGCAGAAATTGTCCGCCCAGTCCCCCAGCTAGGGCAGAAATCCGAGAAAAATTATCATCCTGACTGGTGACGGGTTCGACGAGAATTTGAAACTTGCCTTCATACTCTGGGGTTTGGTTGGCAGTCCAGACGGCCACCCCACCTGTGACGAGAGTCGCAACGCCCAGAATCACAAAGGCTCGACGACGAATCACGGCAAATAGCTGACCGAGGTCCAATTCTTCCTCATCTGGATCTTGGAATTCAGCCATATAAGGCATCGGCACAAGCTGTGACTGATTACCGGGGTGGTGAAGAGTTAACGGCTGAGGATTGGGTGCGCTCTCCATGTCAATCTCTGGTGATGGTGTATTCCTTCGTATCGTAACAGTCTGGTTAAAGGATTGTGCCCTGAATCAGGAGCAGTGATAGGAAAACTGAATTGCTCCCGCATTTGACCCTGACTCGAACCTTCCTAAAACGGCCCTAATGGAGCAGTTCAAGGGGACCAAAACCCGGGTTTCTTGACCCGATTTGTTGCTGATTAGCAGAGATTGGGTCAAGAAACCCAGTTGGTCTGTCTGCCCTTAGGAGATTCCCAAACATAAATCATCCAAATTCGGTGCTTAAAAACCTAACAATACTCTTGTAGCCTGCGGAGGCAGGCTTCGTCCGTATAGCCCCACCCTTCAGGGTGCGGGTTTTGGTGATTTTATGTTTTTGGTCTGCCCTTAACTGTACCTTTAGAACAGATTAAAAAATCGTAAGATTCCAAACAGAGAGAATACAGAATTGGTCACTTGCCCGACTGGGCTGATTCTATCTCCGAATCTAGCTAACCGGGTACGCCCGACCACAATCACATCATTGTTTCGCAGAATGGGGTTGGTCCCTTCATCCAGTCCCTGAGCAAAATCAATGGGAATGGTTTGCCGAGACACGGTGCCATTGGGGTTCAAGCGAATCAGTTCCACCTCATCTTTTTCCGCCCGGGTATTATTAAATCCTCCCGCGACCAAAATCGCTTGGTTTAAGGAAGCATTGGGGGGTAATTCCACCACTCCCGGTTCCTGGATTTCACCCACAATATTGACTTGAATTCGGTTCGGGGAGAAACTGGCCGTCGCGAGTCTGGGGGCTTCGGCTAAATCAATATTAGTCGCGGTTTGGACCACAATCGTATCCCCTTGTTGCAGCAGAACATCTTGGTTTAAATCGCCATTTTCTAGGAGTTCCCAGAGATTCACATCAATCAGTTGTTGGGTGCCATTTTTCCGTTGCCGCAGCACTTGAATCCGCCGAATATCCGCAGTTGGGGTAATCCCTCCGGCAATTTTAATCGCTCGGGTGACGGTCGGGAGTCCCACTACGCCCCCACCCGTGGTAGGCTCCGTGAGGGTTTCCATGTCCCCTGTAGCGGCGACATCTTCTCCGGAAACGGTATAGGTTCCGGGACGGTTGACCTCTCCGACGATCGCAATATTCAGGGGGGTAGAGCTATTCGCGGCAAAGTTAGCCGTAGCAATGCGAGCCGTTTCTATGGGATTAGGGTTACTCGCCGTTGGCACTTCAATCGTATCCCCTTGTTGGAGGATGATATCCTGACTGAAATCCCCGCGATCGAGCATTTCCCAGAGATTCACCACAATGGTTTGAGGTGAACCGGCTTTCGGGCGACGGTTGACGCGGATTTCACGAATATCTGCGGATAAGGTGACTCCCCCTGCAGTTTGCAAGGCCCGAGTGACGGTGAGGAGTCCACCCGCCTCATCCACGCGCGTCACGGTGTACGATCCTGGACGAGTCACTTCCCCAGACACTGCAATATTGACAGGTTGATTGCGAGGACCGGCAAAACTGGCTTCGGCTAATAGGGTTGATTCTGCGGCATTAAAGCCGGTGCCCGTGGGGACATAAATGGTATCCCCTTGTTGGAGAATAATATCTTGGCTGAGATCTCCTTGTCGGAGTAAGGCCCAGAGGTTCACCGGGATCCGTCGGGCTGGACCTGCCTGGGGTTGGCGCAGCACTTGAATTTCACCCAACTGTGCGGACTGTGTAACGCCACCGGCAGTTTGTAAAGCTCGGGTGACAGTTAATAGTCCCCCTGTCTCATCCATGCGGGTGACGGTGTAGGAACCGGGTCGGCTCACTTCACCGACGACGGCAATATTGACAGGTTGGGTGGGGTCCCCGGCAAAATTGGCCTGGGCTAACCGAGAGGATTCCGCTGGGCTAAATCCACTCCCTGTAGGCACATAGATGGTATCCCCTTGTTGAAGAATAATATCTTGGCTAATATCCCCGTTTAAAAGCTGCCAGAGGTTGACCGACAGGATTTGGGCAGGTCCAGATTTTGGTTGTCGTCGCACTTGAATCTGACCGACGGCTGCCGATTGGGTCACCCCGCCAGCGGTTTGGAGGGCGCGGGTGAGGGTCAGGAGTCCCCCGGTTTCAGCGGTTCCTGCCACGGTGTAGGAACCGGGTTTATTAATTTCCCCGACTACGGCGATATTGATCGGTTGAGAAGAATCCCCGGAAATGCTGGCCTCGGCAAGCTGACGGGCATCATTAGCGTTAATGTTGGGGTCTGGGGGAATAAAAATCGTGTCGCCATCGCGAATGGTGATGTCTTGACTGAGGTCTCCCAACTGGACTAGGGTGGTGAGGTCGATGGTAATCAGTTGATTTGGCCCCCCTCTAGACCGCCGTAGAAGCTGCACCTGACGAATATTTGCCGTGGAGGTAATCCCTCCGGCCAGTTCAATCGCCGTAGTGATTGTGGGCCTGGGGCTACCCGCTTCATTCATGGCGATGATATAGGAACCGGGTCTTCTGACTTCTCCGGAAATTCCCACTTGAACGGGACGACGCTCCATCAGGGAGATGGTGAGAAACTCGGGGCGTTGCAGATAGGGGGCATAGAGGTTTCTAAGTCTGCCTGCGGCTTGTTCTAAGGTGAGTCCTTCTACGGAGACTCTGCCGACCAGGGGGAGATTTAAGGTGCCATCGACTAGGACTTGGTGTTGACCATTTTCGCCGCTGTATTCGGGAACGTTAAAAATATCGATTTGAATGCGATCGCCCGGACCAAGGGTATAGGCTTCTTGGAAGGCTGCTCCCTGGGCCAAAAGTTGGGGTGGTTGTCCCGGTGCTAGGGAGGGCTGGGCAACCGCCGGGAGTGCTGTTGTCAGGGCAAGCAACATGGAGAAGGTCAATCCCGAGACTGACGGGGCGATCGGTTGTCTGAGGTTCGGTCTGCTCGACCATTTATGGGAATCAGAGGGGGTAGAAAAGGATTCTGGACTGACCATAGAGTTACAACTGGATTTGTCGCTTAAGAATTTATGTAGAGAAATTGGAATGGAGCAACGATGGGGTATAGAAGACCCCCTGCTGTTTTCTGGGTTCCTGCCCGAGCCATCAACTCGCAGAATCGATGGGGTAACTGCAACCCGGGGGAGGTCGCAGAGCCAAATCCGGGGAGTGCAGGGCGATCGCGATCGTTTACGGACTTGAGTACCCTTCCGTTACCCCCGATGGCCGGTTTCATCCCATTCTACATGGAAAAAATTGCCCCTCCTGAAGTCTCGGCTTCAAGAGGGTCGGAATCAGGATGATTAAGGTAGGGTAACGCTATCACTGCCCACACCTCTTCCCTCTACAGGCAGACTCGACAACACTGTTGCATCATGTTTTCCCGAGCCGGTCAACTTGGAAGCCCCAATCCCCTTGGTTTCTTCTAACTGGCAGCGGGATGTTAACCGAGGAGACCGAAAACCTAAGCAGGAAGGCTGATACTCGGGAACGAGCCGTTGCAATTCGGCTCGAATAGCCAGCAAATCATCGGTGCGAGTTTTTTGGACCAGGGCTTCTAACAGGGGCTGTAAAAATTCCCAGTGAATTTTCGCTTCTTGAGCGCAAAAGATTTTAGGATGCTGAGTCGGTCTGGCTTTAGCACTATCGACCAATAATTCTTCGTGCAGTTTTTCTCCGGGTCTTAAGCCGGTAATTTTAATATCAATATCCTTTCCGGGGACTAACCCACTCAACTGAATCATCTGCAGGGCTAAATCATAAATCCGCACGGGTTCACCCATATCTAACAAGAAAATTTCCCCGCGTTTTCCCATTGCTCCAGCCTGAATCACCAAGCGGGCGGCTTCCGGGATGGACATAAAATAACGAGTCATCTCCGGATGGGTGACGGTGATGGCTTGACCCTCAGCGATTTGCTTGCGGAATCGGGGAACTACTGAACCACTACTATCGAGGACGTTGCCAAAGCGCACGATGGTAAAACGAGTGGACACACCCGATCGCTCGGCTAAAGCTTGGACAATCAGTTCCGCCACCCGTTTACTGGCCCCCATGATATTGGTGGGACGAACGGCTTTATCGGTGGAAATCAACACAAAATTAGCTACCCCACAGTCGATCGCACAGCGCACTGTGGTCCAAGTCCCGACTACGTTATTAATAATTCCCGGAGCAGGATTGGCTTCCACTAAGGGAACGTGCTTATAGGCGGCGGCATGATAAATGGTATCCACCTGATATTGGGTCAGAACTCCAGCCAGCCGCTTCTCATCGTTCACTGAACCCAAACAAGCGACGCACTTGAGGGGGGGATAAGCTTCGGCTAATTCCATATCGATGCTATAGAGGGCAAATTCGCCTAATTCATAGAGCACCAAACATTTGGGCTGTTGTTGAGCAATTTGGCGGCACAATTCCGAGCCAATGGACCCCCCAGCCCCAGTGACCAAAACAGTTTTGCCGGTGATATTCATCCGCAACAATTCTGGGTCGGGGATGACTTCTTCTCGACCGAGGAGGTCAGCAATATCAATATTTCTAATTTCACTAATGGAGACCTGACCGGATAGAATTTCGCCCACACAGGGAACGGTTTTGACCGGCAGGGACAAGAACTGTAAGCCTTCTAAAATTTGCCGCTTTCTGATGCGATCGACCGAAGGCATGGCTAATAAAATAGTATCAAAAGGCTTTTGAAGTTGGAGTCTCGGTAATGTAGAGGGAGCGTAAACCGGGAGTCCTTGAATATTTTGATTGGCTAAAGAGGGGTCATCATCGACAAAAGCAACAGGTTGGTAGCTGGGGTGATGAACGAGGGACTGAGCCAGTTGCGACCCGGCAGAACCAGCACCATAAATCACAATCCGTTCCGGGGTTCGATTTTGCCGAGGCAAACCGATGAGGGTATTCACCAACCATCGCAGAGACAGACGCACTCCCACCACTAATAACAGGGTGAGCAGGGCGTCGTTGAGGAGGACCGATCGCGGGAGTTGGAGGAACTCAAATAAATAGGCCAGCAGGACAAAGGCCCCGGAACTGAACAGGACCGCTTTGGTGGCGGTTAATAAAAATTCCAAGCCTGCATACCGCAGCACTGGGCGGTACATTCCCGTCACCAGGAAGACCAAAGGCTTGATTACAATTAGAAGCAGAATCAGCCACAGATAGGGCCAGGTTTGTTGAATCGGTAAGAGACTGCTGAACCGGAGTCCAAATGCCCCATAGATGGCGACCAGAAAGACTGCCGTATCCAGACTCAACAGGATCAGCCGTTTCTGGGGCCTTGAGAGGGAAGCAGCGACGGACTGAAAGGCAGTCCCTAGGTTGTTGATTAGCCAGTTTTGGGTCATGGGAACAGTATAAATTCCATAACGCTCGTTATGCTTGGACTGGGATCCGTGGGATTTGAGAGCAACTTTCATAGAGAACTATGAATTTCCCGGATTGCTGAGAGTTCCCTCAATCCCCGATTACCGGATCCAGATGCGGTGAGAAGGGGCGATTTGCAACAAATCTTTAAAACTCTGTTGATTATAGGGGATTGTTACTAGGATGGGAACTTTTGCCCGCACCCCTCACCGGGCAAAGTGGGGCCACCATAACGGAGGTTCCTCCTACGCGGGGTAGACCCCAAACCCTGCCCTTGCCAAGGGGAGGGCGATGAGAAGCGACCTTGCTGCTCATATGTAAGGGCATCCTTTGGGAATCGCCGCAAGATTTTAAGAACCCATTTTCAGCCAGCCAAAAACTTGAGCAGCACTCAGAGTTAATTCCATTCCCTCTAATACTGGCAAAGTATCCTGGTTTTTAATGACCAGGGGAGAGCGATCGCGCCTAAAAACGAGAATACTTTGGGCCTCGGGGTCAAGAAACCACCCCAATTCACTGCCATTTTCAATACAGTACACAATATTACCAATCACTTTATTCGGGTTTTGTTCGGGGGAAAGAATTTCAATGACTAAATCTGGGGGCAGGTTAAAATTATCCGGCACTTCTCCATCGGACAAAAAGGGAATATTCTCCCAGAGAAAAACGGCGATATCCGGAACAATAGACCGATTGCCAAAACTACAGCGCAGTTCAGGAAAAGCATAAGCAATTTTGGCGGCTTCGCTGACCTGATTAATTTCAATACAAAGTTTACCTTGTAAGCGGCTGTGTCTTCCTTTTGGCATTGGTTTTTGGAGAATTTCTCCTTCAATAAATTCCTGAGCTGGTTTGGTTTCCGGTAGGTTCAGGAACTCTTTTAGGCTGAGATATTTTGCTTGGGTGTTAGTCATGTAGAGTGGGAAATATGCCAGGACTTTAATATATTATCAAAAGTTATTTTAAATAATAATTCCGCATTTTTTTGTCAATCACTAAATTTTCTCTAGACAGGGTTGTACATCAGTTCCCCCGATGTAGTTTTTAAAGTTAAAACCCGTCTCCATGTCCCGCACCCTAAAGGGTGGTGCTACACGAACTTAGCCCGCGCAGGCGGGCTAATCTACAAAATCGGTAGTAACGACTTCAGTCTTTCCTCTCCGATATTTGTAGTAACGACTTGAGTCGTGACCGCGTTACTGGGCCTAAAGCCAAGTAACGCACCCCTGTGCTACTCCTCCAGTCGTTACTACGAACAAAGAGGGGGAAGTTATTCTTTGGCAAAAATGTTTGTAGTAACGACTTGATACCAAATCCGGTTGGTAAAAGTCGATTTTCTCTTCAGCCGGCGTCGGCAGGCTATAGCCCAAGGGGCATGGCTTCGCTAACGTCCTGTGAGCTTCCGCCCTTGAGGGCGTGGGTTTTTATAGACCTTTGAGAACCGGATTCCGTATGAGTCGTGACCGCGTTACTGGGCTTAAAGCCAAGTAACGCACCCCTGTGCTACTCCTCCAGTGCTGATGCCTGTCATGGCAGGAGCCATGACAGGCAAGTAACGACTCAAGTCGTTACTACGAACAAAGAGGGGGAAGTTATTCTTTGGAAAAAATGCTCAACCTCCCAACTTCAGTATTCCTCTGACCCCTCCTGACAGACCCAACATGAGTGGCTTCCTCATAGCGCAGCCGTGAACAGTTTACTCCCATCGACTGAAATGACCCCGATTCCGATAATCTAGTTGACATAAAACTAGACCCAGAAATATTCTGGGTGCGACGAGGCCCAATATGACCGAACCAAAAGTTACTAAAATCGATTTACTCCTGGCTTTGATGAGTGATGGGGAGTGGCACTACCCTAGCGATTTAATAACCGTCAGCCATCGATTTGGGGATACGATGCACCGAGCGAAGGAAAAGGGATATTTGATTGAAACTGAACGGATTAAAGGAAATGCTTGTAGATATCGATTAATCGGACATGAAGACTCCCGGTTTTGGCACGAGTTTCTCAAAAAACAATCCCAGCAAGGTTCTCAGGTGGTAACAGGTAAATGTCCCAATTTGCAAGGGTATAGGATTGAAAATATCTCGGGGAAACCCAATAGCAATACGCTTAAGATTGAATTGCGATCGCCTTCAGGCCAGCAACAATACCTGACGATTTCATCCCCTGGAATTATGAAGTTTTTATTAGAATAATCCCTTCTCCTATTCTCCCTCTGCGTTCCTTCCATAAGAAACCGGGTTGCTGCATAAATTTTGGCAAGTGAACGAGATGGGGTGAAGAAACCTAGCCCTGTCAAGGTGATGGAGAAACAGGCCAAAACCCTTGATATTCCGATACTTGGTCTGGTGTGGAGCCATAAAAGGAGCCATTTTAAGCTCCTTTTAGGCTCCATGAATTCTCAAATATCAGAAATTAATGACACCTTATAAAGGGTAACTTTAGGGGGTGCTGTATATAAGGTGGCGCTCAAATGAAGGAAAAATACCTATTGACAGAGCTGGCCTTGGTCCAGGTCCGCTAATACAAACGAGGTCATTCCCTAGCCATTGAGAGCTTTCAGGCAGTCTATGGCGTCATAGAGGGTGCCGTTTGGGCACTAAGAAGGCCGGACCCCTTCAATTACACTAGAATCGAATCAGGTTTGGCTCCCAATGAGAATGGATAATGGGGTTCCGAGATTTGAGTGGTCCGGCTCGTTGTGTTGAACTTCATAGAGTCATGGTCTATAAGGGAGGGCCCGGAAAAACATCAGGGGTGTGACCCTTGAGACAACCCGGATCAGTTTCTTGAGCGAGAATTTCTGTTTCTTTGGGTAGGTTAAGTAATATTCGTCAGTAAAAACCAGGGGAGAGTAATTCCAATGTTGGATGCCATCTTTGAAAGATTTGTCGTAAGGATTCAGGTCTAAAAAATGGGACCACTGTGAGACCGAGTAATCAGAGGTCAGCAGAGATGATGAAATATTAGCGTTCTCTAACGAAAGCAATAAATTAAGTCAAACAGAAACAACCCGAAGTTATCATCGGGAAAAAAGGGATAAAAACTTAGATTAGTGAGTGTTCGTATTTATAAAATCCACCCCAATCGGAGGTTATGTCGGGCCTGGAGGAATCAAAGTAGGGTAAGGTAATTCTGGGTGAGCCATAGCCGAAAGGGCTTCTTTTAAAAACTCCATAAAGGAGCGGCCCTGAAATCGACAGGTTTGAACCACACTCAACAATTTGGCTGTCTTTTCAAATCTTGCCATCGACCGAGAACCCCCACTCACCTTACGTTTAGTCACCCCTAATCGTAAAGCTCTTTCTTGCAAATTATTATCTGGAGGAATGTCTGGATGCTCTAGGAAGTACCACCATTGTTCGGCTTTTTCTTTTAAATTACGCAGCAGCTTTCCGGCCTCGTAACCCGATAAAGGTAACCATTCGCTTAGAGCTGCTTCCACCCTCAACCTAAACTCTATGCCCCAGGTTCGGCACGAAGAATCATCCCCATTTTCACGCCACAGGCGATGTTGCCGAAACGCTTCATCTACCAACGACAGGAATGTCTTTCCAATAGTGACTTTAACTTTGTTAGGGAACTCCAAAAAATAAAATCCCCAAAAAACCCGCAGGCTGTTCGCGTAGCGTTCCGCTTAGAAAGCCTGGGGCTACACGGACAAAGCCCGCCTGCGCGGGCTAACACAGTCTTGTTAGGTGCTTAACCATCGGGATTTGGATGATTTATTTGTTGGAACACCCTTATCAAATTTAATCAATTTTTTGAGATGGCGTCTGAAATGGGCTAAACATGGATGTTGGGCGGAAGCCGGATACCCGTTATATACACTGAAATCATCACTTACCAGTACCCCGTTAAATTGTTTGCCTAATAAGGTTTCCAGTTCGACTCGGCCTCGGGTATCCGCTGCATGAAATAGGCAAAAATTCGGGTGGGTAGCTACCCATAACCACTCTTTAACGCCTTTAACTATCCAGGGAGTTTCATCGACATGGATGTGTGACACAGCGGGTAGCGCCAAAGCCAGTTCATTGACGGCATTGGTGATAGTTTTGGCAATTCGAGCGTTGGTATTAACCAGGGTTCCTACGCCCACTTCCCCAAGACCTAGTTCACCCAAGAGTTCGGCTTGTTTTTCATAAGATATCTGTCCATAACAACCGAGCCATCCGAGTAATGCTTGTAAACCGGCATCCAAGTCTTGACCGGGAATAACCCGCTTGGGCCATGCTCCTGAACTTTCTTGTCCACAGCAACTGCATCGAAGCCGTGACTAACGATACTCGACGACTTCAATGGGGCGCAAGACCAGTTGAGCCACTTGTTGAACTTTGACCGATACTGGTTCGTCCTCAAAACGGCTGCCGCCACAGTGGTCACAATGGGTTGGAATCAATTCTTCTGTGCGGTCAATTCTATTAAATCCTTTGCGCGTCGAACCTTGATGACCCGGTTGCCCCCCTGGTTTCCGTTTGGGTTCTGGGTTCGTTTCGGCGTTCAATTGCTTTTTGGGTTTTTCAGATTTCTTGAGAACGTCTGTAGAGGGAGGCTTCGATGAGGTCTTACTATCCAGCCCGTTAGACAGCTTGAGACGTTTAACCTCAGCTTTCAACTCTTCTATGATCTTAGACTGTGCCAACAGCATATCCACCAGTTGCGTCAGTGGCAACTGTTCAAGGGTCGGACGCTCTGGTAGCTGTGGCAGGTTCTTTAGATTCATATCACTACTTTACTCCACAATCCCCTCCTGTCAAGCCCCTCACCTGAATCCTTACATTAAGTTTTTAGATAAATTCAGTGAAGAATTAACCCAAAGAACTGTCGTAGTAATGGACCAAGCCTCAATTCACACCAGTAACGCAGTCCTAGGAAAACTAGAAGAATGGAAGACCAAGAACCTGGAGCTATTTTGGTTGCCTCCCTATTCACCTGAACTAAATTTAATTGAAATTTTATGGAAATTTCTCAAATATGAATGGATTAAAATAGAAGCTTATAAAAGCTGGCAAAATTTAGTTGATTATGTGACTAATGTCCTCGATAATCTAGGACAAAAGTATGCAATTAATTTTGCATGACTGCTTATCTAGGATGATGGGTCATTGGTCATTGGTCATTGGTCATTGGTTCTTGGTCATTGGTCCTTAGTCCTTGGTCATTGGTCATTGGTCATTGGTCCTTGGTCCTTGGTCCTTGGTCATTGGTCATTGGTCCTTGGTCCTTGGTCATTGGTCATTGGTCCTTGGTCATTGGTCATTGGTCATTGGTCATTGGTCCTTGGTCATTGGTCATTGGTCCTTGGTCATTGGTCAACAATCCAAATGACAAATGACAATGGACAAATGACAAATGACCAATCGATTACTGAGGATGAAACTTGCGATATAGCATTCCCTTAACCGGAATGCCGCCTTGGAGATGTCTTTCGACTACGGTTTTCACTTCACCAGGTTGCACCTGGGAATACCAGGTTTCTTCGGGGAGGATGAGCACCATTGGTCCATTTCCACATTGTCCTAAGCAGCTACTACTTTCAATGGTGACATCAGCAATGGGTAAGGATTGAAAGGCGGCGAGGACTTTTTGGGAACCTTGTTTGCGGCAGGTGCGATTTGTACAGATGAGAACTCGTTTAGTAGGGGTCAATGGCCTCAAAGGAAAGAATTAAATAGCGGGTAATTCCTAATTTGCTGACTAACTCTGCACCGGCGGTAATTTTGGCGGTTTCGGCTGCTCCATTTTGGCGGCAGAGTTGGCGAACTAGGGGGTAGGTCGGTAGGGTATTGCGGGTGATATCTTCTGTGATTCTGGGGATAAATCCGGTGGTTTGGGCGAGGGTTTGATAGGTGGATAAGGAGAAGTTACTCTGGACTAATCCGTAGGTTTTCTGGACTGATGATTGCAAAAATTTATCCAGAAATTGCATGAGGGGGAGGCTGATTTTTAGGGGAACAAAATCGCAAATGGCGAGGTGTCCTCCGGGTTTTAAGACTCGGTGTGCTTCTTGAAAGAAGGTCTCTCGGCTGGGAAAATGGAAGATACATTCGACGGCGAGGACGACATCAAAGGAGTTGTCTTCAAAGGGTAGGTTGCAGGCATCGGCACAGACGAAGGAGATGGCATTTTGATTGAGGGGTTGGACTTGCGATCGCGCTCTTTCCAGTTGGCGTTCGTCAATATTAACTCCCACCAGTTCTAAGTTAGAAAACCGTTCGTTGAGACTGGCGATCGTGCCCCCAAATCCACAACCACAATCGAGAATTTTTAATCCGTCGGTGATGTTTCCCGCATCGCAAACCTTCCGAGAGAGTTGTTCAGTCGCGTTGGCAAAGTCGGGAAGGGTGCCATCGGCGCGCTTGGGGTCTTCCCAGTATCCCCAATGGACGTGACGACCAAATGCGGCGATCGCCTCTTGATTTTGGTCCTTTAATAATGCCAAAATTTGGTCAAAATAGGGGAGGTGAACTTGAGATGCCATAGTCTTTCAGCCCCTTGATTGTATAAATAATTTACCCAGTTTTTACCCTGAATATTTTATCCTAACATCGAGAAAAATAGAGATTTTTTCCCGATTTTGGACCAACAGATAAATTCAGGGATGAATGAAAATGCTGCAACTTGTGATTTAGGGTGTTCCAACAAATAAATCATCCAAATCCCGATGGTTAAGCACCTAACAAGACTGTATGACGCCGCGCAGGCGGGCTTTGTCCGTGTAGCCCCAGGCTTTCCTTACGGAACGCTACGCGAACAGCCTGCGGGTTTTTTGGGGATTTTATTTTTTGGAGTTCCCTTAGTCGGGGGATAATCCTTTAGAGGCTAACCAATTGCGATCGTATAACCGGGATTGATAGCGTTGTCCACTATCACAAAGAACCGTTACCAGGGTATGACCCGGACCCATTTCTTTGGCTAAAGCGACAGCAGCACCGACATTAATTCCCACGGATCCGCCCATAAATAACCCATCTTTTTGGAGGAGTTGATAAATGACGCGAATCGCTTCTTGATCATCGACTTGAATGGCATCATCAATCGGGACACCTTCCATGTTTTTGGTAATCCGACTATTGCCAATGCCTTCGGTGACGGAATTGCCGACGGGGTTGATTTCGCCAGTTTTGACATAGCTATATAATCCACTACCCATTGGGTCAGCAACAATACATTTAATGTCCGGGTTCTTTTCTTTTAAAAACATAGAAACTCCGGCATAAGTTCCGCCAGTTCCCGTTGCAGCCAGCCAAGCGTCTATTTTCCCGTTGGTTTGGGACCAAATTTCGGGTCCGGTGGTTTGATAATGGGCCATTCGGTTGGCTAGGTTATCAAATTGATTGGCCCAAATTGCATTGTCCATTTCTTCGGCGAGTCTGCCGGAAACCTTGACATAGTTATTGGGAGCTCGGTAGGGAACTGCGGGAACTTTCCGCACTTCGGCCCCTAATGTGGTGAGGGTATCTATTTTTTCTTGAGATTGGGTTTCGGGAATAACTATTAAGCATTTATAGCCTTTGGCATTGCAAATATGGGCTAATCCAATGCCGGTATTGCCTGCGGTTCCTTCGACAACGGTCCCCCCGGGTTTGAGTAAACCTTTGCGTTCGGCTTCTTCGATAATAAAGAGGGCGGCGCGGTCTTTAACGGACCCTCCAGGATTCAGAAATTCGGCTTTTCCTAAAATTTCACATCCGGTTTCTTCGCTAAAGCTATTGAGTCGAATTAAGGGGGTATTCCCTACGGTTCCGATGAAACCCTGTTTAATATCCATTGGTTCTTGTTCTAGGGCGGGCGATTACAACTGTTGGTTTGATTGTTTTATGAATTCATTCAGCAGAGTCAGGCGATCGCCCTGTTTGGAGGGCTATCTTTCTCGGAACATCCCTACAGATTAGCAGGGCCGATCGCCCAGGGTTTTATTTATTCGGGGGTGGCGTTAAACGTAGGTAAGGTTTAACCGCAGTGTATCCTTTGGGGAATTTTTCCTTTAACACTTCGGGGTCTTTGATGGAAGGGACAATCACACAGTCATCGCCATCTTTCCAGTTGACTGGGGTGGCAACGCTGTAGTTGTCGGTGAGTTGTAAGGAGTCGATCGCCCGCAGAATTTCCACAAAGTTGCGTCCGGTACTTGCAGGGTATGTTAACACCAACCGGAGTTTTTTCTGAGGGTCAATGACAAAAACCGATCGCACGGTGAGGGTATTGTTGGAATTGGGATGGATCATGTCGTACAGATCGGATACCTTGCGATCGGCATCGGCCAAAATGGGATAATTGACGTTCACGTTGCCGACTTCTTCGATATCGACAATCCAGCCTTTATGGGATTCCACATCATCCACACTCAGGGCGATGGTTTTGACATTGCGCTTGTCGAATTCCGCCTGGAGACGGGCTACTTCCCCGAGTTCCGTGGTGCAAACTGGGGTGTAGTCCGCAGGATGAGAAAACAGCACCACCCAACTCTCACCCGCCCAGTCGTAAAAGTTAATCTCTCCCTGGGAGGATGCTTGAGTAAAGTTGGGTACGGTATCACCTAAACGCAGAGACATAGTAAAGTTCCTGTAATTTCAAATACAAAAAAGAATCAATTAGGCAATTCTGCCCAATAACTCCGGTTTGTCCGGCGGTTTTTAGTTCTTTTTTAGATTTTATCAGGTTGCTTTCTTTGTGGTATGAGTTAAAAGCATATTTTGATGTAATCGATTGGAGTATTGGCCTGTGTTCCAACTGCTGTACTCTCTGACTCGCGCCATTGAGCCATTTTTAGTGCCAATTTGCTTTGTCAGTGCTTGGGTTTTGGTGATGTTGCTGGGGTGGAGCCTTTTTAGTGCGATCGCCTCGGCAACGACTAATGCCAAGCGAATGCACCAGATTCCCTGTGCCTATTGCGTCTTCTTTACCAATGACCCTCATTTGAAGTGTCCCGTCCATCCCACTCGGGCGATGTCGGAAGAGGCGATCGATTGTGTGGATTATCGGAACTGAGGGATTAGTCCCTTGTCATTGGTCATTGGTCCCTTGTCATTGGTCTTCAACAATCCAGATGACAAATAACAAATGACCAATGACCAATGACATTCTATGGGCTAATCTCTAACAACACTTTTAAAACCCCTCGCTGTTGGGCGTGTTCAAAGGCGGCGATCGCCTCGTCGAGGGGATATTTTGCTTGAATTAAAGGGTTGACATTTATCTTATTTTGTGCTAATAGCTCTAAAGCTTTGGGAAATGGACCGCAACGGGACCCGATTAGGGTAATTTCATCCACCACCAGGGACGAGATATCTAGGGTGAGGTGACCCGCATAAGTGCTTTTGAGGACGAGGGTGCCCCGGGGACGTAAGGCGCGACGGGCAATGGTAAATCCTTCGGGGTTGCCGGTACATTCCACGGCGATATCAAATTGGCGGTCTGTAACGGCATCGGCGAATCCCGTTTGAATGCCCAGGGACTCCAAATTCTCCAGTTTGTCCCGATGTCGCCCCACTGCCAGCAAGTCACAACCTGTGAGGGCCAGGGTTTGGGCGACTAACTGCCCTAATTTGCCATCGCCTACCACCAAGATGCGATCGCCTGGGGTGATGGCGACTTGTTCCTGAATTTCTAAGGCAGCAGCGACGGGTTCGGTGAAGGTTGCCATATCCGTTGTAATTGTATCCGGCACCGCATACAGGTTTTTAACCGGCAGGGTCAAATATTCGGCAAAAGCGCCATTGCGATTGACAATTCCCAACACGGTGCGATTTTCGCAGTGGGTGGGTTGTCCCTTCCGACAAAAGCGACAGTTTCCGCAATAGGCGTTAATTTCTCCGACAACGCGCTGATTTTGCAGGGATTCGGGTCCGCGTTCCACCACACCGACGAATTCATGGCCTAAAATGCCACTGTAGGGATAATAACCCCGCAGCAGTTCGAGGTCAGTATTGCAGATTCCCGCCCGCAAAACTCGGATGAGGGCTTCTCCTTCTGGGGGTTCGGGGATGGGAAGTTGCGATCGCAGTTGTAATTGCTGATTTTCTAGCCAGAGTCCTTTCATGGTTCTCGGTCCTGACAACAGAATTACATTCTATTTTACCTGAAATTGCTCTTTTTAAATCTTGAACTCTTAAGTTTAAAAATCCATCAGGGGATTGCAAAATATAAATCCTTCAAACGCTCAACTGAAAGGAAGGTATCTGTAGGGGCGCAATGCTTGCGCCCTCCGGAGGGCGCAAGCATTGCG
>NZ_JAMXOT010000327.1 GCF_024220515.1 Oscillatoria sp. HE19RPO | reverse complement strand
AGATTGATTGTTTGATGAATCCGATGGACTGGCGATTCTCGAATCGCCTCTACACAATGGATTAGAATATGAGATTGATTGTTTGATGAATCCGATGGACTGGCGATTCTCGAATCGCCTCTACACAATGGATTAGAATAGGAGATTGATTGTTTGATGAATCCGATGGACTGGCGATTCTCGAATCGCCTCTACACAATGGATTAGAATAGGAGATTGATTGTTTGATGAATCCGATGGACTGGCGATTCTCGAATCGCCTCTACAGGCGGGGGTTTAAACTTCTGCTGGTTGTTAATATCAAATTGAAATTCCAATGATGCAATACCGACGCTTTGGACGAACTGAATTGCAAATGCCGGTATTTTCTTGTGGCGGCATGAGATATCAGTACAAGTGGCAAGATGTGCCGCAATCCACGATTCCGGCGAATAATCAAGAGAATGTAGAAGCGATTATCCGGCGTTCCCTAGAAGTGGGAATTAATCATATTGAAACCGCTAGGGGATACGGAACTTCGGAAATTCAATTGGGGGAAATTCTCCCGAAATTACCCCGAGAACAACTCATTGTGCAAACCAAAGTTGGACCGACGGAGAATCCGGAGGAATTTAGAGCGACTTTGGAACAATCTCTGTCTAATTTAAAGTTAGATTATGTGGATTTGTTGGGAGTTCATGGGATTAATACCCCGGAATTGTTAGATTACAGCCTTCGTCCTGGGGGATGTTTGGATGTGGTTAAAGAGTTTCAAGCGCAAGGTAGAGTCCGGTTTGTTGGGTTTTCGACTCATGCGCCAACGGAGGTAATTATCAAGGCAATTCACAGCAATCGGTTTGATTATGTGAATCTGCATTGGTACTATATTAATCAGGGAAATTGGCCTGCAATTGAAGCAGCGACTCAAGAGGATATGGGGGTTTTTATTATTAGTCCTTCTAATAAAGGAGGAAATCTTTACAGTCCTCCTAAAAGATTAGTGGAACTCTGCCAACCCCTGAGTCCAATTGTATTTAATGACTTATTTTGCTTGTCTCATCCTCAAGTTCATACCTTAAGTATTGGTGCATCCAAACCCACGGATTTTGAGGAACATTTGAAAACTTTAGAGCTTTTAGAAGATGCTGAGGAACTGTTACCGCCGATTATTGAGCGGTTGGAACAGGCGGCGATCGCGCGATTTGGAGAAGATTGGTTCCGAAGCTGGCATATTGGCTTACCCACCCCAGAAGAAACCCCCAATTCGATTAATATTTACCTGATTTTATGGCTGAGAAACCTGGCGATCGCCTACGATATGGTTGAGTATGCCAAAATGCGCTATAACTTGCTCGGAAATGCTAACCATTGGTTCCCAGGGGAAAAAGCCGAAGCCATCGAAACTTTAGATTTTAGCCAATGTCTAGCGAAGAGTCCTCATGCGGATAAAATCCCTGGACTCTTAGCTGATGCTCATCAGTTACTCGCCGGGGAAAGTGTGAAACGACTCTCCCAACAATAAGAGGTTGAAATCATGACAGAAAGCCGGATATGTTTTGTCGGTGACTCCTTTGTAAATGGAACCGGAGACCCAGAATACTTAGGCTGGACCGGCAGAATTGTCGCGGCAGCTTGTCAAACGGGAGAAGAAATTACCGCTTATAATCTCGGGGTCCGACGGGATACCTCTGCGGATATTTTAAAGCGGTGGCTGCCGGAAGTTTCTCATCGTTTACCTCCGGATTGTAACGGAAAAGTCCTATTTTCTTTCGGTGCAAACGATATTACCCTCGAAAAAGGAAAAACTCGCATAGACTTTCCGGACTCCCTGAACAATGCATGGCAGATCCTTGAACAGGCGAAATTGTTGTTTCCGGTGTTAATGGTGAGTTCTCCTCCCCTTGGCGACGGCGAAGACAACTTGAGACTGGCTGCTCTATCCAATCAATTTGAGCAAATTTGCTGCAATCTGTCCATTCCCTATTTAGATGTTTTTACCCCCCTTCAAAACTCCCCAATTTGGATGAGTGAAGTGGCGGCTAATGATGGAGCACATCCTCAATCCGCAGGATATGGAGAATTGGCCAAATTGGTAAAAAATTGGTTAGGCTGGAGATCTTGGATAAACTCAAAGAAGACATGAAAAAAATCAACCTTTCCATCCCCCAACCCAAAACCAAACTTTCTCTAACCCTTTTAAGTCTTCTACTCCTCTTTTCTGGACTGAATAGCTGCACAATTTGGGAGAATAACGCCCCACCTACCATCCCCGAAGCAGAAAGAGATTTGCCGGAACAGCGATTTTTAGAGTTTCCAGGATGGCTAGGATTTGGCACCAAAGTCCAACAAGATGGCGTCACTAAGTTTCCCTTTTCTCCCACCAGTGGAGAGGCACAAATTGCCATGTTTTCTGAACAATGGTCGTTAGTTGATCCCGGGACTCCGTTGGTGGCGATCGCACCGGGAATTCGCGAAGAAGTGACCTTGAGGCGCTGGCAAAATGAACCCTACGGTTGTAACGACAGTCCCACCCCAATGGCAACCTTTAATGCATCTCAAACCTTCCCAGAAGGAGCAGTTTGGGTGTTGCCACCTTCTCAAGGAGATACTGCCACTGCTTTATCTTTGGAAACCCTCCCCATCGATCGCATTCCCGAGGGAGTCCTGCGTAGAGATCCCCCAGACCCCAAGCAAATCCTGGCTTGGGAAGCGGGAGAGACTATCATTGTATTGGAACAAACCACCGAGAATACCGCCTTGTTAACGGTTGCTGACAATGCCGGAACCGATCTCTATACCAATCCGGTGGAAATTTTGTCAATGCCAGGTTCCTACGAGGAACCGATTGATTTTTCTCGATCCGTTCAACCGGGAATTCCAGCACCCATTGGTGCGTTCCAATTCCAAAATAATCCCGTTCCTCTGTTGGTGTTTTGGCGTCCCAGTTTTGAGGGTCATAGCTTTGAGGCGGTGGTTCCTAGAGGGGAGTTCCTAGAGTCGGTTGATGTCGGTTCCGTCTACTATTGCGCCTTTTAGACGAACCGGCAACAACAGATTTAACCCTAGCCCTGTCAAGGTGGTAAATTTAATGACGAAAAATCGTTATTTCTTGGACAGGCGCTT
>NZ_JAMXOT010000496.1 GCF_024220515.1 Oscillatoria sp. HE19RPO | reverse complement strand
AAAACCCGCAGGCTGTTCTATGAGCGTTCCGCTAGGAAAGCCTGGAGGCTCACAGGACAAAGCCCGCCTGCGCGGCGTCATACAGTCTTGTTAGGTGCTTAACCATCGGGATTTGGATGATTTATTTGTTGGAACACCCTCAGCCTCCAAGAATCTGCAAAAAACATCACCTCTCCAGCATCAAGTTGGGAGGTATTGTTTTTTTTTGGGGCTTCCGGGCTTGTGGGCGCTAAAATGCCCTAGGGTTCCTGAACAGTTGCTTGCCACATTTCCATATTTCATCTATAGTTGAAACATGGAAAGTAAAACGGCTGTAAAAATCTTTGAGTCCTTGTCTTCTGGCATCCGCTTAGACATTTACCGGATGTTGGTTAAGGCTGGATCCACAGGAATGGTGGCAGGTCAAATTGCTTCCGAACTGGAGGTGCCGCCTTCTAACCTCTCTTTTCATCTCAAAGCGTTGGTTCACGCTGAATTGCTTGGGGTGGAACAGGAGGGACGCTTTTTGCGCTATCGCGCCAATATGCCCCTGATGTTTAGGTTAATCACCTATTTAACTGAAGAGTGTTGTCAGGGAGAACTGGCAGAGTGCGCCAGTCCACAAAGCGGGGAACTCGATTCTAATCCCTGTTTCCGATCGCCCTCACTCACCCCCCAAGAAGCCAAAACATAAGCGTGGGCTATCTGCAAAAGCCGCGATCGCCCGGAAGCGGAACTCAACTGCCTGCTTTTACTTTCTCTTTCCCCATTATTTCAATATTTCATAGAAACTCAAAATGACTAAAATTGAAGTATTTGACCCCGCAATGTGCTGTAGTACGGGTGTTTGTGGACCCGATGTCGATCAGAAATTTGTGGACTTTGCCGCCAACGTGGATTGGGGGACTGGACAAGGGATAAAGATTCAGCGGTATAACCTCGGACAACAACCGATGGAATTTGCCAATAATCCCACCGTAAAAAGCTTTTTAGAACGTTCCGGCGCTGATGCCCTGCCCCTGATTCTGGTAGAGGGTGAAATTGCCCTAGCCGGACGATATCCAACCCGGGATGAATTAGCCCGTTTAGCGAGTGTAACCCCTGCACCTGTGGCATCTGCGCCGAAACAATCTAGCGGATGTTGTGGCAGTGCCAAGAGCAGTAGTCAGAGTAGTAGCCAGAAAAGTAGCTGTTGTTAAATACTGACCTCTTGCACCCGTTGCAACAACAGGCGGGGGATCAATCCCCCGCCTAACAGCTAAAGTCGTCTAAGGGTGTTCCAACAAATAAATCATCCAAATCCCGATGGTTAAGCACCTAACAAGACTGTATGACGCCGCGCAGGCGGGCTTTGTCCTGTGAGCCTCCAGGCTTTCCTAGCGGAACGCTCATAGAACAGCCTGCGGGTTTT
>NZ_JAMXOT010000495.1 GCF_024220515.1 Oscillatoria sp. HE19RPO | reverse complement strand
CTGTAGTGGGTTCTTTCCGCAAGCGCTTGTCGTCGCTACCGGACAAGCGCACGGGTAAAAATCGCCGCTATGGAATGGAGGATGCCGCCTTAAGCGCGTGAGCGTGTGTTTTTTACTCAAACCCCGTCATTTCTGGCCTAAGCTGTCGTACATTTAGTTTGAATAAACCTGGTTACCTTTATTTTTGATTTTACGCCCCCAATTGATAATGAGTTCTCCTTCATTTAACAATCTATTTAAAATAAATTCTAGTTCTGCAATTGACTCAAACAGCTTATTAGCTATATATTCTTTTGCCGAATGCCAAACCAATTCAATTAAATTATAATCGGGACTATATTCCGGTAAATATTCTAAAACTATCTTAGGCATTTCTGCTGTGATAAGCTGGGCAATATCTTTTCTTTTGTGAAAGCTTGCATTATCTAAAATAATAACTATTTTAGGCCCGTTTTCTGAAAAATCTTCTGGGGAGTTACCTTGTTCTACCCATTCTTGTATGACCAAAGCGTAGAAAGACTTGAGACTTTCATAAAATGATTCGCCGCACCCTTTTTCCACAAAAAAATTGATTCTTTTTTTGTCAGTTTCCCTTAAGCAAAACATTACATTTATTCGGCCTTTTCTTCTATCTCCTCTCACGGTTTTACGTTTTCCTTTTTTAGTCCATTGTTTTCTTCTTACGATCCTTAAACTAAATCCTGTTTCATCCCAAAACCATACCTGTAAACGTTTAGGAGTTCTTTTGGCAACTTTTAAATATTCTTTTAGTCTATTTTTAAACGCTTTTCGTTTCAGCCTATCTTGTCGGTCTTCAAGACTGTATTTTGCCCAAAGGAAAACATACTTTTTTGATTTTAAGATTCTCCGCACTTGCGATTCACTCAGTTTAATCCCCGTCTCTTTTTCTAAATGTTTTGCCAATCTTGCTGATGTCCATTTCCCAAACTCATAGCCGTATTTTGAGGGTTCATTGTCAACAATAGTTAAAAGCATATCTACATATTCTTTTGTAGCTTTTTTGTGGTTTCCTTCGGCTCGTCCATCTTTAAAACTTTCTAATTTATCTGGATCGCCCTGTTTAGCCCAAGATGCTACTGTTGGATAAGAGATTTGCAAAAACTTTGCCACTTCCTCATAGGTTTTACCATCGTTTATTAGGAGTAGTATTAAAATTCTATCTCGAATAAGGGGACTCTCGTTTTCTCGCAATTCGTTCAAAAGTCTCTCTCGTTGGGTTTCACTCAGATGGTTAGGTGCTGGCATTTTTATTAGTTTTATTTTTTCTTTTGTTATTATAGCATAAAATCCAGGGTAAGAGCATCTCAATCAGGCTTGACACAAGGATTTGAGAATAAGCATCATGTACTCCTCACTCATCGCTGCCCGGTTCCTTTTTTGTCTCAAGCTACGCGATCGGGTGGTTTCACAGGTTGAGGGCATTAAGGGC
>NZ_JAMXOT010000326.1 GCF_024220515.1 Oscillatoria sp. HE19RPO | reverse complement strand
CTTAAAACCCCCGCCGGTTGTTGCAACTTAAAACCCCCGCCGGTTGTTGCAACTTAAAACCCCCGCCGGTTGTTGCAACTTAAAACCCCCGCCGGTTGTTGCAACTTAAAACCCCCGCCGGTTGTTGCAACTTAAAACCCTAGCCCTGTCAAGGTGGTAAATTTGATGACGAAAAATCGTTATTTCTTGGACAGGCGCTTCTCGAAGCGCCCCTACAAGAGGTAAATTTGATGACGAAAAATCGTTATTTCTTGGACAGGCGCTTCTCGAAGCGCCCCTACAAGAGGTAAATTTGATGACGAAAAATCGTTATTTCTTGAACAGGCGCTTCTCGAAGCGCCCCTACAAATCAATACACCTTGACAGGGCTAGAGTTAAAACCCCCAGCGGTTGTTGCAACTTAAAACAGAAAATACCGTTGCGCCAAGGGTAACACTTGTGCCGGTTCACAGGTGAGTAATTGACCATCCGCCCAAACTTGATAGGTTTCTGGATCAACTTCAATATAAGGCAGGGTTTCATTTAATTTCATATCCCGTTTCCCCACCTTCCGCGTGTCCGAAACAGCAATGGCTGGTTTTCGCAAACCTAACTGAGTCGGTACTTCTAACTCCAATGCCGCTTGAGAGACAAAGGTAAAGGATGTGGCAGTCCGAGACCCTCCAAAACTGGCAAACATCGGCTGTGCATGAATGGGTTGGGGAGTAGGAATACTGGCATTGGCATCTCCCATTTGGGCGTAGGCGATCGCCCCACCTTTGATCACCAATTCCGGTTTCACCCCAAAAAATGCCGGATGCCACAAACATAAATCCGCCAATTTGCCTTCTTCAATCGACCCCACATAATTAGAAATCCCGTGGGCGACTGCGGGATTGATTGTATATTTAGCAATATAACGCCGCGCCCGGAAATTATCATGTTCTGTGGTACTAGGAATCCCATCTTTGCGGTCATCCGGGGACAAAAACCCCCGTTGGACTTTCATTTTATGGGCGGTTTGCCAAGTGCGAATGATGGTTTCTCCCACCCGTCCCATTGCCTGAGAATCGGAGGAAATCATACTAAACGCCCCGAGGTCATGTAAAATATCCTCGGCAGCAATGGTTTCCCGACGGATGCGGGATTCGGCAAAGGCGACATCTTCGGGGATACTGCGATCGAGGTGATGGCACACCATCAGCATATCCAGATGTTCTTCTAAGGTATTGACGGTATAAGGACGGGTGGGATTCGTAGAAGAGGGCAAAACATTTTTTTGTCCGCAAACTTTGATAATATCCGGGGCGTGTCCTCCACCGGCCCCTTCTGTATGGTAAGTATGAATGGTACGGTCTTTAAACGCGGCGATG
Organism: Oscillatoria sp. HE19RPO; assembly: GCF_024220515.1. Classification (GTDB taxonomy): domain Bacteria; phylum Cyanobacteriota; class Cyanobacteriia; order Cyanobacteriales; family Laspinemataceae; genus Laspinema. The sequence continues at coordinate 22,594 of NZ_JAMXOT010000326.1, read as the reverse complement.
GTTTGTTCTACAAATCCCGCTTCATTGAGGGTATCGGTATGGATAGCAACTTGCACATCATACTCATCGGCAACCGTCAGACAAGTATCGATCGCCGCTGGAGTCGTGCCCCAGTCTTCATGTAATTTTAACCCCATTGCGCCAGCGAGGACCTGTTCCACGAGGGCGCGAGGTTTGCTGCTGTTGCCTTTCCCCATAAACCCTAGATTCACCGGAAAAGCATCGGCAGCTTGTAACATCCGGTGAATGTTCCAAGGTCCTGGGGTACAGGTGGTGGCATTCGTCCCGGTAGCGGGCCCAGTTCCTCCGCCTAACATGGTGGTAATTCCCGAGGCGATCGCCACTTCAATCTGTTGGGGACAAATAAAATGTATATGGGCGTCGATTCCTCCTGCGGTGAGAATCATCCCTTCCCCGGCGATCGCCTCGGTGCCTGGACCGATAATAATATCAACATCATCTTGGATATAAGGATTTCCCGCCTTACCAATTTTAAATATTTTGCCATCCTTGATTCCTATATCCGCTTTCACCACTCCCCACCAATCCAGAATCACTGCATTGGTAATCACTAAATCCACCGCCCCGCTATCATTAGCAATGGGAGATTGTCCCATGCCATCGCGGATAACTTTTCCCCCGCCAAATTTCACCTCGTCGCCGTAGGTGGTAAAATCTTGTTCAACTTCAATAAATAATTCTGTATCGGCTAACCGAATGCGATCGCCCACCGTTGGGCCATAAGTTTCCGCATAAGCGCGGCGATCCATTTTATAACTCATTGACGTTCCCTCACTCCATTCTTGCCCATCATTTTAGGGTTCCAATTAGTTTATCCCATTTTAGTAAAACTGACGCATTCCCCCACCGTAAATGTAGAGGCGATTCGCGAATCGCCTCTACATTTACGGTGGTTTCTCAAAAGTAAGCAATGGGGTGGGCATTGCCCATGCTACAATTATTGCTTACGGTGGGCATTGCCCACCCTACAATTATTGATCGTTGGATGACACCTTGACCGGGCTAGTATTACCCCCCCACCCTCAAGATTAGGGGGTTCAACCCTCCAAAAACCGGATTAGGTATCAATCCTAATCCGGTTAATTCCAATTTCCAATCACCGTAAACGCCGACCAAAAATAAGGGTGAGATAGGGTCATATTTCCTTGGGCCACTAATTCCGGTGGTAAGGGAACCGTTGTGCCATTCGAGAGCAATAACATCCCATTTTCTATACGAACCTCTCCCCTTAATAGGGCCAGTTGAGTTTGCCGTAACGCTTCAGCTTTCAGTGGTTTTTCCCCTAATTTGGAATAAAATTCACTCATTAATCCCAGAGTTCCTGCATCGCTGACATACCAGAAACTAGCTAAGGATGCCTTCGCCCCAGAAAGTACCGCTAAACCGGCAAATCCTAACTCAGCTTCTGTATCTCCCACGGCAGTCCGACAGGCACTAAGGGTTAATAGTTCAATGGGAGGATTGTCCGAGGTATTCCACCCCAGTTCCGTGGCTAACTCTCGAAACTGGTTCAGTCCGACTCGACCATCAAAAAACTTGATATAAGAGTTATCCAAATTTCCCCCTTGAAATTCCGCATGGGTTGCCAGATGGATAATTCCATATCTGTTTTCTTGGTTAGTTTTTCGGAAATTCTGGGCGGTAAATTGTTCATTCAAAAACATATTTCCACGCCCAAAACTGCTGACAATATTTTGCAATTCGGTTGGCACTGCCGGGAGAGGACTGAGGTCATCAAAAATAGCAGAACCCATCGCTAACACTTTTCGGTTGCGGATATCGGAATAGGTGACATCGGTTAAGCCAAAGCTGGGGACTAAAGCAACAGCATATTTTTCCAATAAAAACTGTTCCCCATCATGCAATGCCACCAGGGGAAGAGTTCGCAACCCAGAATCCATCGAAAAGACTAAGGTTTCAATCCCATTGGCTTCGAGTTGTGCTTCCATTGGAGCAATCAGAGACTGATAGAGTGCTTGGGCGCTGCGTAAGTAACTCCGACTGTTAATCCGTCTGGGATTAGTCAGTTCCGATCGCAAGTTTTGCACCTGTTCTATAAGCTGTTCCCGAGAGACATTAGGCACGGTTTCGCGAACGGCTACATCAGTGGTTCTCTCAATCAGTCCTTGGGCTAAATTTGTCGAAGCCACTAAGTCAGAACTGCCCCCGGATACTCGAAAATTATGGGGGAAAATCATCACCAGTTCTAATTGATCCGCTAAGGCTGAGACATAAATAAATGCACTCTTGTTACCCGTCGCTTGCCACAAATCATACAAGGTTTGAGCAATCTCATCGGGAGTTGCGGTTTCCCCAAATAACTCTACTTCTAAGTAATTGCTAAACTCCATTGCCTGATATTCTTCCAACATTTGAACCGCCACCCCAATATCAGCAACTGCTAACTGAGTTTCATAACCCGGGCGATCGATTTCTTGCTCAGAAAGCGTACTCAAAGGCTGTGCTTCTCCCGTTGTGCTGTCAGCACCTTCGAGAATCTGACCCTCTATGGGATTAGCACTTTCCGTTGTGCCCTCTGGTTCGGGATTATTTTCGCTCACCGGAGGAGGAATTTCCTCTTCAACGGGAACCTGGGGATTCTCAGGGATGACAACCGGAGGAGCGGTTTCGGGCTGCTGAATGTTAATCGGTTCAAGAGTTTGAACCGGAATCGGTGTCGGCACTTCCCCTGGACTGTCCACAGGGATTACAGGGGTATCCCCAGGTGGGATATCTGTGGGAGTATCTGTGGGAGTATCTGTGGGAGTGTCTGTGGGAGTATCTGTGGGAGTGTCTGTGGGAGTGTCTGTGGGAGTATCTGTGGGAGTGTCTGTGGGAGTATCTGTGGGAGTATCTGTGGGAGTGTCCGTGGGAGTAGGTAAAGGGGTGATGTCTCCCGTGGGTGCGATCGTTGGCGGATCTATTAGGGGTCCCGTGACATCGGATTGGTTTCCCGTCTGGGTGATGGCAGGAGTCGCAGCGATCGCCACCAATGTCATAGCCAAAAGCAATTTCATCCATCCCTTCAACAGTTTCATTGTGAGAATCCTTCTATAAAAAACCCGTCCTAGAACCGATCAAACGTAAACCCATAACCAATCCCGAGAATAAACCTTGTTCCATCTCCAGCGCTGCCGGTAATGTCCGTAATCGCGGGAGAAATCACCAAAGGAATATTCCGGAACGGCACCACGGAGACCCCCAAAGTGAGGTCTTGACCCGTCCATTCGGCGATCGCACTGACGGGAGGTGCAACCCGTAATGCCACCGAACCAAACAGTCCGACAGTCCCCTCTCCCGCCTCAATATCCGACTCAGAGCGATACTGTCCACCTCCGACCCCCAGGGTCACATACACTTGGCTCCAAAGGTTCTCGGGGTCATCCAAAACAAACCGTTTTGTGACCACACCATACCCAGAGGTTCCGCCATCGGTTTCTCCCCAAGTGAGCGCTCCCTGCACCCCTGCCGCAATGCCAAAATCGTTCGGCAATTGCCGATGTAATTTTAAACTCACACTGCCATCCTCAAAGGCATCGCCCCATAAATCCGTCACCGTCACACCAACGGTTAAGCCAATATTTTCCCGAGGATTGCCAAACCCGATGCCGAATCCGGCAACCCCATCACTGCTATCCGTAAACCGAGTTCGTTCCTGTAAACCCACCCCAAATCCCGCACTTCCCCAACCGGCACCATAACCCGAGGGGGTCATCACCGTAATCCCCGGAGAAGCCAAATAGGGTTTGCTTTGAGTGGTAACATCCGTGCGCGGGCGAAAGGGGATGCGTTGGGGAATGAAGGGTTGTTCCCCGGGAATCTCGCGATGTAAGGGAGTCCCTTGGCGGGGGGCGGTTCCCTCCGGTGCTGTAGCGGGTTCCCCTTGGGCAATCTCACCTTGAGGGTCAGGATTTACGCCATCTGTAACATTCAACCCTAAATGTAGAGGCGATTCGCGAATCGCCTCTACATTTAGGGGGGATTCTCCAAATATGCGTAAGTCCTGGGGGTAAACCGTCCCCTCCCCGGCAACCTGTTTAGTAAACAACACCGGATCGCGATCGCCCTGAATGGGTTGGAAAAATAGAGGATCCAGATTGGCCGCCTCGGCAGAAAATTCCAGCTTGTCCCCGGACTGCTCTGCTGGCAAGGGTTTCACCTCGGCAGCTTGGGCGACATCAACGGGCAATAAAATACCCAACAGCAGTAACTCAACGATCATACATTTCATTAGTGGCGAGGCTAAATAATAAATACCCCTAAAAGAATTTTACCCGTTCTGATCTGCAAAATCACATTCTCCTTTCACTGAAAATATTACAGTTAAAGGAGTAGGGTGGGCAATGCCCACCATTCTGTTAAGGTGGGCATTGCCCACCCTACAATTGCTTAGTCAAAAATACTTACTTTTATTTTTTCACTTTAGCTCAAAGTGTAATAGCAATCGTAGCAATCCCGATTAAAGTGATCGCTGTCATCCATCTGGAGTGTTTTATCCCCCGGCGATCGTCCGATCCAAATCACCTCATTCCTGAAATCTTTGTTTATAGTAGAACTATCCTATCCCCAATTCTCTGTTCAGAGAATATTAAAACATGAGTAAACCCGATAAACTCTCCGAAAATCCTACCTTAGACTCGGATTTAGCCAGTGGCGTCATTCGCCTCAAACCTCAAGAATTCATTCATGTTTTAGATAATAATACCGGAATTACTCGTCTCGAAGTCGGACCCCAAACGATTACCCTGCGAGATGGGGAACGACTCATTTTAAAACCGCAACCCGCCATTGTTGTCCCCCCGCGCCATTATTGCATCGTTGCCAATCCAGTCATGCGGCTTGAAAATGGCGCACCCAGCACCGACCCTCGGGGACAAATCAAACTCCGTTATGGCGATCGGGAAATTCGTTTATCCCAAGAACCCTTTCCCCTATATCCCGGGGAAGAACTTGCAGAAAGCGTCACCCAATTGCAAGTTGTCGAAACCAATCAAGCGTTGCGATTGCGTGCCTTACGGGATTTTAGCGCGACCCTGACAGTCCCCGGGGAAATCCCTCAAACCCAAATGATTGAGCGGGTTGCGGGAGATGAATGGCTATTTGAAGGACCCGGAACCTACATTCCTCGGGTGGAAGTGGCGATCGTTAAAACCGTCCAAGCCACTATTATTAAAACCAATCAAGCCCTGCGATTATTTGCCCGCCAAAACTGCATCGATCGCCAGGGAATTCGCCGCCGCGCCGGAGAAGAATGGTTAGTCCGAGAAGAAGGGGCTTATTTACCGGGCATTGATGAAGAAATCCTGGGTTTACTTGAGGCTTATGTCTTAACTGAACGCAAGGCATTACATCTCAAAGCTAAACGTAGTTTTACCGACATTTTCGGACGACAACGGAAAGCCGGAGATGAATGGTTAGTCACCTTAGAAGATGCAGAAATTCATATTCCCGATGTCTATGAACAAGTCGTAGGGGAAGTCCAAGTCACCACCTTGAATGACCGAGAATGGTGTATCGTCGTAGACCCCATCGATAGCAACGGCAAACCCCAATTCGGGATGTGGGAAGTTCGACAAGGGCGAATTACCTTCTTTTTACATCCCGGAGAATCCCTCCACAACGGCATCCAAAAAGTGTATGTGCTGGGGGAACAGGAAGCCTTGTTACTCCGGGCTTATGAAGCCTTTACTGAAGGGACCGCAGAGAACCCAATTCATCATCAACCCGGGGATTTGTGGATGATTCATGGTCCCCGGGATTATATTCCTCCGGTACAAGTGGAAGTCATCGAAACCCGCAAAGCGATTCCCTTAGATAAAAATGAAGGAATCTATGTGCGAGACATTCAAACCGGGGAACTTAAACTGGTGAGTGGACCCCAAGCCTATCTGTTAGCGCCCCATGAAGAACCTTGGGAAAAAGAGTTACCGCCGGTGGTGGAAGACTTGCTGCAACGCAAAAGTGACCCATTAGGCGATCGCGGGGAATATCGTGAGGAAACCCAGGGACGAACCCAGAATCAGCGCAAACAACGGGATAAAACTCGCGCGGTTGTCTTTCATGTTCCTCAAAATGCCGTGGTGCAAATTCACGACTATAAAGAACGAACCGCCCGGAATGTATTCGGTCCTGATTTAGTCATGTTAGGTCCCGATGAAGCCTTTACCGTGTTAAGTTTATCGGGGGATAAACCCAAACGACCTAATGCGATTAAAGCTTTGGCTTTATTGTTAGGTCCAGATTTCATGACCGATATTTTCACCGTGGAAACGTCGGACCATGCGCGACTGCAATTACAATTATCCTATAATTGGTATTTTGAAGTCGATAAAACTAACGAAGAACAGACCGAGAAATTATTTCAAGTTCCCGATTTTGTCGGTGCTGCTTGTAAGGCGATCGCCTCCCGAGTGCGCGGTGCCGTTGCCGGAGTCCAATTCGACGAATTCCACCGCAACTCCGCCCGCATCATCCGTCAAGCCGTCTTTGGAGTCGATGACGAGGGACATATTCGGGAAGATTTCCGATTTCGGTCGAATAATCTCGTTATCACTAACATCGACATTCAATCCGTCGAACCCGTGGATGAAGAGACCTTAAAAAGCCTACAAAAATCCGTACAAATTGCCATTCAAATCACCACCGACGCCCAAGAAGCAGCAGCCCGCCATGATGCGGAACGCATCGCCCAACAAGCGAAAGCGAGACTCGAAAGACAGGCGATCGTCGATAAAAGCGCCGCCGAAGCCGAACGCCGAAACCTGCTGGAATTAGAAGCAGAAAACGCCGCCATTTCCTCCACAGGACAAGCCACTGCCGAAGCCCGCGCCAAAGCCGAAGCGGCGCAGATTCAAGGACAATTACAAGTGAATTTAGCCAGCCAAGAAGCTGAAGCCGCCCGCATCCGCGCCGAAGTCGAACTCGCCCAACTGCGATCGCGCCAAGAAGCAGAATTTGCCCATCAACAAGCTCTCACAAACCTAGAAATAGAAAAAGCCCAACGGATGGCGGAAATTACCAGTACGGAATTCGCCGAAAAAGTTGCGGCCTTGGGGCCTGAGACTTTGCGGGCGATCGCGCAAGCCGGACCGGAAATGCAAGCCCGACTCTTAGCGGGGTTAGGTCTACAAAGTGTGTTGATTACTGATGGGAAAAGTCCGATTAATTTGTTCAATACTGCTAATGGTTTAATTGGGGGAGTGCCGTCTAATTTAGGGGGAAATGGGAGAGAAGAGACCTAACCCCCCAGCCCCCTTCCCTGGGAGGGAAGGGGGAGCAAGAGGGGAGCGAAATTCCTCTTTCCTCGTGTTTCTCGGGACATGAATCCGCCTGAATGCATCAGCAGGATATCATTGCCTTTAGACCACAGCAAAACCCGTCTCAGAACGAATTTTAGGTTCATGGAAAGCCAGTACAATATCCTCTTTGGGGACACCGGCTGCCACCAGTTCCGTGGCAATGCCCTCTTCTGTCCAGTCTTCCTCAATCCAGAATTTCTGGTCACGCAAACGAACGTACACCGTCGCCCCAGAAAAACGTTCGCCCTTTTGCCAGCCTAGGGTCATCCACAGATAATGTCCTTGTGCTTCATCACAGATTAAAAAAGTTTCGATATTCGGGTCGGGATGTTGCTGACAGCGATTAACATGGGCCATCAGAAGAGTTTTGATGAGTTGGGGATAGTCTGTTAGTTTATCCATTGGGTGATTTCCTCGGTTTCTAAATCAACAATGATTAAAGGCAAGTAGCGCTTTTTGAGAATGAGTTGAGCAATGTCTAGCTGGAAAATATTTTGATAAGTGGTAGTGCTAACCGCAAGGTAAAGTTTGCGATCGGGTTCGATTTCTTCGAGGATGTAAGAATAAATATCCAGTTGTCCAAGTGCTTCTTTGAGGTCTTGAATTTTGGAAACTCCTACGAAACTTTTGATTTCTATAACCAGTTTTTGATTGTGGCGTTGGACAGAAATAGCACGTTCCACTCCTAGATCGGCGTAGAGAGTCGTGCGGCGATATTTGAGGATGTAGGGATCATCGGTGATGGTCCACCCCTCTTTGAGCAAGGCGGTTTTAACGGCGTGGTGGATCAGGTCTAATCGAGGCATAAGTCAACTGTACCAAAGATTGAAGAAGTGGGTTAGCGATCGCCTCTAAGATACTGCCGCACCTTAATCCCCACGAGGTCCTTATTCCCAGTCAAGGGATGTCACGAAATCAGCGCTTAAGCGCTTGAGAGTAGGCGGAGCCTCCAACAGAAGAGGGCGTAACTCGGCTTCAGCTTTCGTTACCAGGGGCCTACTCTCCTCTACTTTATCTACTCGTGACATCGCTTCAGCCATGTCAGGACTTACCAACAGCCGCCTCCGTCAACTCCCTTTCAGCGACCAAATTCGCTCACGCCTCTAGTCCCAGAAAGCCCAGAAACCGGGTTTCTGCGATAACTTTAATTGTAAGGCATAATGTTTCCTAAGAACCCCGGTTTCTCAACCGCCCAAGTAACCCACTACCCCATCAACCCCGCTCATGCAAAACCCTCCCCTAATCCGACAACAAATCGATCGCGAACTCGATCGCCTTCCCCCGGAATCCTTAACCCAAGTTCTCGCCTTTACCCGCTCCCTTCAACCCCAAACCGATTACACTACCCTTTGGGAAAACTGGTTTGCTGAAGTGGATGCACTCCCCCTCAATCCCCAACCCCCTAACGTAGAAACCGAACCGCCAAACTACAACAACTACCTCGTTTAAAAATACTGTTGAGTCTCTGGTTTCTTGTCACAATACCACCCAACTCCACCCACTACCTCCTACAATCAAAACAATGACTGAATTACTTAAACGAGTGATTGCCCAAGGGAAGTCCAAAAAATAAAATATCCAAAAAACCCGCACCCTAAAGGGTGGGGCACTTGCGAACGAAGCGGTGCCTGCGCGGGCTAATATAGAGTCTTGTTAGGTGCGATCGCATCAAAGCAAGGATGATTTATTTGTTGGAATACCCCAACTGAAAACTTTACCGGATGAACAGCAGGATGCGATCGCCTCTCGTCTGCTTGCAGAAATGGAGGATGACCAGAAATGGCAAGACCAGTTCGCATCGACGACTGATGCTCAGTGGGATAAGATGGCCCAAATGGTCCGACAGGAAATTGCTGCTGGTGAAATCTCACCTCTGGCTGATGTATTTCCGCCCCAATCGCAAAGGATTTTCTCGTGACACGGCAGAGCCATGTCACGGGCAATCAGCGGCTCTGCCGCCTGATACAGTAGCAGGAGGCAGAGCCTCCAATAGGACGTGACTCTGCGGAGCCAAGTCACGAGAAATAGAGGACATTAGTGAGACGTGAGTGAGTTAAGGAGTGCGAGCATCTTGCTCGTTATCTATATACAACAATGATTTACTATACCAGTTAGTCTTTTTACATACCACAATATCTCTAAATTGTCAAGAGTTTCAGCAATTTGGCAACTCCCAGAATCAAGTGAATATCATAGTAAGGGAATAAACAAGCTCTGTTGAAAGAATCCCTGAAAGAAAAAGCCTATGACTGCTCAATTGATGGACTGGATGACTGTTGCATGGGGGGCCCTGGAAGGCAATCATCGCTTTATGGCTTGGAATACGTTTTTAGCGGTGGTTCCCTTAGCGTTGAGTTTTTGGTTGTTTCACAAACCCCGATCGCAATGGTTACGATGGGGAGTGTTTCTCATTTTAGGGGCCACTTTTCTGCCGTCTGCTCACCGGGTTTTCCGGACGGGAATTTTCCTGCTGCAACGAATCAGTGCTGATTACTTAATCTGGATTCTCATCCTGACTCTGATTTTGATGTCGTCGGAAATTTGGCAGTTGCGGCGCAGTCAAAATAGCTCGACGGTTTCGCGTTCTCTCTTATGGTGGGTGGGATTTGTGGCGTTTATCACCTTTTTACCGAATGCGCCTTATGTGTTAACCGATGTGATTCATTTAATCACTGATATTCGCGCCGGATACTCGGTCTGGATTATTACGTTAGCTTTGATTCCCCAGTATCTAATCTTTATGATTGTGGGGTTTCAATCTTATGTTCTGTCCCTGATTTATTTAACTTGGTATATGGAACGGTCTGGGTTACGTCGCTGGACTGGGTTGGCGGAATTGGTGATACATGGGTTGACGGCAATTGGGATTTATCTGGGTCGCTTTCAACGGTTTAATACTTGGGATATTGTGACGGACCCAGATATTTTAGTCCGCAGTGTGATGAATGATTTGATTGGTCGTCGTCCGGTTTTGGTGATGATTGTCACGTTTGTGGTGATTACGGTTTTATACTGGTTATTTAAACAATTGACTTTGGCGCTGATGCACCGCAATAGTCAGCAGAAAAGTGCTTGGAGTCCAGTCGCGCCAGTGGAGTCTCCAGCAACGGATTCGGAGGGTTAATAATATTATGGTTGCTTGATTACCCAGATTGACCTAACCCCCCAACCCCCTTCCCTAAGAGGGAAGGGGGAGCAAGAGTGGGAACAACCGGCGGGGGATTAATCCTTTATACAAGAGTAGGTTTTTTACGCTTAACTGCACCTCCGGTTCCCTCCCCTTGGCAAGGGGAGGGTTAGGGTGGGGTCCCTCTTTGCCGATTCCCTACGGGATAGCTCCGCTTACCGCCACGTCACGCACTCTTGGGGGCGATCGCACTAGCCCTGTCAAGGTGTGTAGATTGTAGGGGCGCGAGAGTGATCGCCTGTCCAAGAAACCCTGATTTTTCGTCATTAAATTTATCACCTTGACAGGGCTAGGGCGATCGCGCCTGTATGGAGACTGGTCCAACCTCTTTCTTCGTGATGTGCGGTAAGCGGAGCTATCCCGTAGGGAATCGCACAAAAAGAACCCCACCCTAACCCTCCCCTTGCCAAGGGGAGGGGACCGGAGAGAACCCCCGCCGGGTGTTGTAACTTGATATAAGGGTTAAAACGGACAATCCCCGGAGTCACGACGGGCAGTTTCTAACAGGATGCGCTGTTCGGACCGGGCGATCGCCTGATGAGTGCGCGCGATCGCCTCGGGTTCGACGGAAATTCCATCAATTCCCCATCGCACTAAAGTATCAATAGTTTCTGGATAATGGGTGGGTGCGCCGCCACAAATCGCACAAGGAATCCCCGCTGCTTTTGCCTGTTGAATCAGTTGATGAATCGCCCTCATTACCGCCGGATGACGGGGGTCAAACACCTGGGACATTTGCTGATTTTCTCGGTCTGCGGCGAGGAGTAACTGGGTTAAATCATTGGTGCCGATGGATATTCCCTGGACTCCCGCTTGCACATAATCTGGGATTAAAAATAAGGCAGAAGGCACTTCCGCCATGATCCAGAGTTGGAAATCCCGAACGCGGTCGAGTTTGAATTGTTGGACCCGATTCCGGCAAAATATAAATTCTTCGACGGTTCGCACAAAGGGAATGATTAACCGCAGGTTGGTTAACCCCTCCTGTTGTAATTTGGCTAAGGTTTCTAGTTCTAAATCAAATAATGCCGGGTCGAGGAGGTAGCTAAATGCGCCATGCACTCCCAAGGTTTGGGCACTGCGATTGGAGTTGATGTTGGTTTGTCCCGGCGATCGCACTCCCGGTAAATCGTACCCGCGCAAATCTAAGGACCGATAAAATACTGGACGGGGAAAGAAAAATTCGGCGACGCGCTTTAACGGTTCGGAAATTCGGTGGATAAATTCCTGGTTTTTGTGCCGATCGCACCATTGGTAAGGGTCTTCCGATTGGAAAATTTCCAGGGCCATCATTTCCGATCGCAATAACCCCACCCCATCTAAGTAGGTATCAGCAATTCGGTCTAAGGAACTTGGATGCGACAGGTTCACCAACACCTGTGTAGCAGTGGGAAAGGGTGGAGAGAAGGAAGCAGTTACAGGGTCAGACTCGGGTAATGGCATGGGATGAGGTTCTGAGACAGCAGAGGCAACAGGGTGAGGCGATCGCCCAGGATTCGGTGGGACAGTTCCCGCAGAGAGTATAAAGATTTCTCCGGTATCCCCATTGACACATATTTCCGTGGCGGTGGCGATCGCTTGGGTGACTCCGGTAGCCCCCACCACCGCAGGAATGCCAAATTCTCGGGCGAGAATCGCCGCATGACTGGTCATTCCCCCGGATTCGGTGACGACTGCCGCAGCTTGTCGGACAATATGCAGCCAATGGGGGGCTATTTCTTTGGCAATCAAGATCCGTCCTGGGGGAATATGTTCCAAGACTTCCGTGGGGGAGGTGATGCAATATACTAATCCGACAGCGACTCCTTTGGCGGCCCCAGTTCCGAGGATAATCTGTGGCATTTCTTCTCCCTCAATTGCCTTTACCGGAACCGATTTGGGGGAAGATGGCGGGTTTACAGGGGCTGTCATTTCCAAAGAGGGAAGGGGATTTCCCACTTCCACTCCGGTGATATAGATCTGTTCTGGGGACTGTTCTATGGCTTTTACAAGGGTCCATTCTAGGCTGAACTGGCGGTTTAAGTGACTGCCGAGGTTGCGGGCGATCGCCCCCAATATTTCCAGTTCCCGGGGTTGGAGGGAAAATTTCTGTTGTTGTTCATCACTCACCAAATAGGGTTGAAGACAACTGTAGGGACTCAGCAAGCTGGTTTCTGCGGTTAACTCGTCCGGTGGGGTGGAGTTCCATCTCAAATCGTAACCGAGATGTTTGTTTCCCAGACTTTGGGCGATCGCATCCCCCCTCTCTAACTCGATTTGATACCAATCGGGAATCGCTTGTCCCAGTTTAATCGATAGGGGCAATCCCCAGGTGGCTTTAATTTCACAGTGCGCTGGGGTATAGGTGAGGGTTCCGGAGGTAATGGCACTGTGTAAGGGTTGCACCAAAACTGCCAGATTCAGTGAACGCAGTTCAATTTGCGATCGCTGCCAATATAATAAACTTCTCGCCCTAAATAACTCCGCCCAAGTTTGCAGTACCCCTAGGGCAATTTCCTCTGGATCGCACAGGCAAACATAGCTTTCCACTAACCCCGAAAATTTGACCGGACTAGGGGTATGTTTCGGAAGGGTGACAATCGGGGACAGGATTAACCCCGGGGAACTCAGTTGTTCCCCTGCCATTGCCAAGTCATTAATCCACTCTAGGGGTAACTCTGCCGCCATCATCTGTTCCCGGATATGTTGGGCGATCGCCTTTAGCTGTCGGGTATCATCCACATTCAGATGCACCGACGAACTCAGGAGTTCGGCAAACAGGGGTTCTTCCCAAGGATAGGTTTCTAAAAATTCTCGCAATGCAGGGGCCGCCAACACAAATCCGGGCAGCACCGGATAACCCTGTTGCGCCATCTGACTTAAATAAAATGGATTGTCCCCCACTAAATACTGTTGTGAGGGTTGAATTTGGTCAAGCCAGTAAAGGTGATCCACAATCAAGCAACCATTCGGACATCCTCTATCATAGTCTGGGTGGCTCCCTTTTGCATGAATTGAAAAAACCTAGTCAAGGTGGAGGCGGGGGGCTAAGATGAAGAATTAGTGCAGGAAAGAGAGGGTGGCAGATGATGGGAAATTGGTCGGCAATGGTGAAAGGGTGGGTAAATTTGTTTTTAAAACCCAACTGTCCTTTGTGCGATCGCCCTGGAAAACCCCTCCTCTGTCCCGCTTGCGATCGCCAGTTGCAGCGCCAAAAATTCTCGGTGAAGCAACGGTTATTAAAGGAAACCCCTCCGGTATTGATTTGGGGGCGCTATGGCGGGGTGATGAAACGGGCGATCGCCGTGATGAAGTACCAAAACTGCCCGGAACTCGCTCAACCCCTGGGGTACTTTTTGGCTGAAACTTGGTTACAGTCTCCCCTGGCAAAAGCTCAGGGACTCACGGTGGTTCCCATTCCCATGTATCCCGACAAGCAACGAAAACGGGGATTTAATCAGGCAGAATTACTGGCAAAAAGCTTTTGTGAACTGACGGGATACCCGTTAGAACCTCGGGGTTTAGAACGAGTACGAGATACCGAAGCGTTAAATCAATTATCCCCGGCACAACGCAAGCAAACCCTCGCCAATGCGATGCGGGTGGGGGCCGGGTTTCGCCGCAGGAAGCCGAAACAGGGGGTGATTTTGCTCGATGACATTTATACCACCGGGGCAACTTGTCAAGAAGCCATCACAACCCTGTCTAAACAGGGGATTTCAGTATATGGGATTGCGGCGATCGCCACGACTCAACCCTTGGATTAATATCCAGTCTGGTGAATTAACCTAAAAAACCATTTCTTCCTCTTCTCCCCCTTTCCTCTTCCTCTAATCTTGTAGGGGTTTTGAAGCCGCCTACGAAAAATCGTTATTTTATAAAAATCGTTATTTTATGTAGGGGCGCAATGCTTGCGCCCAAAGCGAGGGTCTGTTTTCACAGCGAGGGTCTGTTTTCACAGCTAGGGTCTGTTTTCCAAAACTAGGGTCTGTTTTCCAAAACTAGGGGGCGCAAGCATTGCGCCCCTACAAAACCCCTACAAGATTAGCTTAGGGAAGGGGGCTGGGGGGTTAGGTCCCCGTGGATGATCAAACAAACACCATATAACCGATCAAGTCTTAATTTTCCCCTCCCGAAGAAATTCCTCGAAGGTGAGGCGACTGGGTAAGGCGGATTGAGCACCGGGTTTCGTCACCGCCAAGGCACCGGCAGCAGCCCCCCATCTGACAGCCTCGGGTAAGGACAATCCCTCGGCGATCGCCACTGCCAATGCCCCATTAAAGGCATCTCCTGCCGCTACCGTATCCACCGCTTCCACTTCAAAGGGGGGGACAAAAAACTGTTCTTCTCCCCTGGCACAAAGCACCCCTTTTGCCCCCAACTTGGCGATCGCTGTTCTAACTCCCCGTCTTTGCAATTCGCTGATGGCTTCCCTGGCTGTTTCTACATCTCTCACGGCAATTCCGGTGAGGAGACTCAGTTCCGTTTCATTGGGGGTAATGATATCAATTAAGGAATACAATTCTGGGGGGAGTTCTCCGGCGGGTGCGGGGTCTAAAATGACCGGAACTCCGGCATCCTGAGCTTTTTTAGCCGCTGCCAGAACTGCGCTTAAGGGGATTTCTAATTGTAATAATAATGCTGCGGCATCGGGTAATAAATCCGTGAGGCGATCGCAGTCTGACTCATTGACGCCAGCGTTGGCACCGGGGACAATTATAATGGTATTTTCTCCCGTATCCTCGACGGCGATCGTGGCAATTCCGGAAGTCGTGGTTTCATCGATGAAGATGCGATCGCACTTCACCCCGGACTGTTGCAAACTCTCCAGGAGTTCCTGTCCAAAACTATCTCCCCCTACCCGTCCAATCATCCAAGTTGTCATGCCCAATTTCGCCGCAGCAACTGCTTGATTTGCACCTTTGCCACCGGATGCGGTAAAAAAGCTAATTCCCGCCAGAGTTTCCCCAGGTTTGGGAAGTCGGTGAGTGCGGGTGACTAAATCGAGATTGATACTACCGAACACAATAATACTCATGTTTATAAAAAATCGATGACGATTAATTTTCAGGACTCATGCATCCCCTTATTCCTGAGTGACTCTATCTGAGGTGAACTGCCTCTACTTCGCCTAAGTCCTAGCTTTATAGTTTATCAGTTTTTCAGAAAATTGATGATTTTTTTTTAGAATGTTGAGCGATGCTAAAAAAAGTAATGAGTGGGATGGCTAAACCGAATAAAAAGATACCGATAGGGCTTGAAAATGACGAAACAGATTCGTTTTGAAGCCTCAGCAAAGAAACGCAAGCTTCTCTTCCCGCCGTCATCAGCCAGATTGCCAGAAAAACGAGAATTCCTGGAGTGATTTTAACTTGGATGTCGATTTGACTCCCGCTGTCATGTTCCCTAATTTGACCCTCAAGCACCGGAAAGAAAGACTCGCGATAGCGTTGCGAACGGGTATAGTAGATAATTTTGGAAATTTGAAAAGAGTCTTTATTGATTTTTCCTCGATAGAGGGGAGTGGGACTTTCCTCACCTATCCGATAGGTAGGTTCCACAATTCCCATGAGGTTTTCCCGAATTTGGTAGAGTTTTAGCCCAGTTTTAATCGTCAACCTTTGATAAGTCAACATTTTCTAACTCTCCCAACTATGCCGGGACATTATTTTGCTGCATTTTCAGTCATCAAGGCCAGAAGCTGTCCCTCTATCTCTCTTAAAGGGAATGTTCTTCTGTACCTTGAAACAACTCGATTAAAAAATCTTTAGACGCCTTAGCTTGGGGGAGAAATCCAACCCAGGGCAACGCTATACCAAAAATTACCATTCCCAAAGGGATTAAAAAAGCAGGTTCAAAGTCATCTTGAAAGAGGGCGAATAAACTCAGCAACGCGACTTGTCCAATTGTACTCAGCCAAACGCACATAAAAATGATCGCAGCGATGTGCAGTTTCATTTCAATTTCGATTTGACTGCCTCTACCGTGGGCCTTTATTCGACCTTCAATCTGCGGTAAGAATGAATTGCGGTGGTAGATAATTTTGGCAATCTTAAAAGAGTGTTCGCCAATTTTTCCCCGGTATAGTTTGTCCGACCTTTTCCACTGGAATTGTATCCCTTGAGGGGGAGGTTCTACAACTGCTACTAATTTTTTCTGGACGTCCTCGGGACTGAGATAAGTCGTAATCGTAAACCGTTGAGAGGGAAACATACGCTCACCTATAGGGGCTTAGTGCTACAATTATGGCATAAATTAGAGCAGTTGAGTGGGGAGTAACCCGCAGAGTACATTCACCCATTGAAAATGGAGGAAAGGAGGGAGACTCCTAATCCTGGAAACCCTTCCCTCTGGCAAGAGGGGACGAGGTTTAATCCAAGCGCCTATCTTCCAGCATCCCCCGGAATTTGTGTTTGCGGGCGTGGGTTTGTAGCAATTCTTGTCGATAGGTTTTCCAGCGGTCCCACTGGTCTTTTTGAATGTAGGCGGCCCGGACTTTTTTCAACCAGGCGATCGCCTGATTATAGGATTCAGATTTTTTGCGATCCAGAATCGCTTCGGCAAAGGGTCGCGCCGTTTCAATCACCCAATCTGGACGTTCAGGAATCGCGGCATCCATGACTCGATGCACTAAATCTATATGATAGGAACCCAAGCCTTTTACGGAGGCGATCGCCTCATCAATTAAGCCTTCACTTAGAAAAATATCCGCCTTAACCTCAGTTGTCCCCCAACTCGTATGCTGCCTGAGAGATTTTAATAAATCTGGCTGAATGTTAGACCAATTTTCTCCGTTTAATTCTTTGAGTCTGAAATAATCCGCCGAAGTGGGGTTATAGCAAAAGGCTAGTTGTCTCGCCTCCATTTCTACCTCGGCATTCCCCAATTCTTGGGCTAAATCAGCGGTCCAACTGGCGAGTTCATATTGGCAATTTCCCAATAATTTTAACCCCATTCGCCCGACTTCCAAGGCTTTTCTGACTTCTCCATTGCTGTGTAAAGTTTGACCCAGGGATAATGCTTCCTCCATAGTTTTCATCTGATTTTCGGCGGCTTCCATTGCTTCGGCAGTTCGTCCTAAACTGCCCAACATGGTCAGATATTGTTTCATTTTACCTTTCGCTTTGGCCAGGTTCAAATACTCCTGATATCGCTCTTGCAGATCCAGAATTCTTAAACGAATTAATCCCAAATCTGGGGAATAATTGGTAAGCGACTCTTCTTTAATTTCAGGTTCGGTTATAGTTCCGTTGAGGGCTGCTACCAGATCCGGATCATCCCATCCTTGAGTTAGGGATTCTAAGCTGAGGGGAAATTCGGTACTCCACTCCTCTTGGAGGATTTCTAATCGCGATCGCCACTGTTCCACTTCACTGGAACTCAGGGAGTCGCTGAGAATTGCTTCGGCGATCGCCTCATCCAGGGCGATGACAATTTCATCCGAATCAATCCCATACTGTTCCACCCGGTCCCAATCGGCTGCACAAGCTGAGGCAATGGCTTCTAAGACGATTAAAGCATTATAAGTCTCCCCAATTTCTATTAACCCTTGAACATTATCAATTAAATCTAATAACTCCTCGGTTACCGGGTCCTCTTCCCCGTCTAAATTTTCAAAATATCGCATTCCCTCATATAAAATGTCCCGGGCCTGTTGACGAAATGGAACAGAATTAATGGGGGAAGAACGGTGATTTTTTGCCGGTTGATTTGAAATTTTTAGTTCAGGATTTAACGTAATATAGCAGTCAATTTCATCCAGAAGTCCTGGATTTTGATTGACCAAATTTTGCACTAATTCTTGGAGTTCTAACAGGTTTAGCTGACCGATTAATTGCTCCAAAGTCGGACGTTCTTGAATGATTTCCGGTTGTCGCATCACCACAAATAGGGTGGCAACAATATGTTCACACCATTCAGCATCATAAGCACAAGAACAGGTCGCCGAGGTCAAACTGCCCTGGTCAAATCCAACTTGAACCCGATAGGGTTGGACTGCGTTGCCGATGACTTCGGCATTGATTAAGTTGCCCCGCAGAGTTACTGCGGTGACATTGCCCGCTTCATAATCAGACTGGCCTTTGCTAAACAATTCAGGGGCGGATTTTTGGCGAATGAGGCGATCGGTCAAGTCAGGAGTTTTAGACATAAAGCAATCCAATCTGATGGGTCCGGAGAAATGGACGAGTTGTTAAAAAATTGGAAGAGCGTATCCTCATCCGCTTAGGGAACAAAAACCGCCATTTTCTCTCGTTCCTATCATATCCAGAAAGGGTCTGACTCGCAAGACTGATTCACAGATATTAACAACCGCTATTATTCAATGGGTTGACAGTCCGGCGATCGCAACCCGGAAAAAGAAATACTTCCCTCGGGTATTGCCGTAATTAATTCAATGGTTCCTTGAGAATTTTGTCGCCAACCTGTCGCTTCCTTGAGTCGGGGAGATGAATTTTCAGAGGAAGGGGTACCAGGGGGGGCAAGGGTAACGGGTTCCTCCTCTAACTCTTGGAAAAAGTTGCGTAAATCATGCCAAATCGGTTGGGTTTGGAGGGGTTGAGTCGGATCGGTGGGCAATCCTCCTCGTCCAGAAATAGTAAAAGAATTCTCATCGGATAAGGCACAACCGACAAAGTAATTATCCCTCGCTTGCACCAGCATTTCGGGTAATTGCACCAATCCAGTAGAGGGATTGACATCGGGGGTATTAATGGTGACACTGCCGCTAAACTCCGCCCCAAGTTCGGAGGTGGCAGTAATATCACTTTGAGGGGTGATTTCTGTGCGAAAATCAGTCCCCAAGATGCCTTGGGCAGCGATCGCCACGCGACCCCCAAAACTAGCGCTGGAATTGGCCGTAATATCGCTATTTTCTACGGCAACTAACGTATCCGTGGCGATCGCAATATTCCCTCCCGTCCCACTCCCACTGGCATTGGTGGTAATTCCCCCTTGATTCCGCAACCGGATATCCCGCGATTCAATGAAAATATTCGCCTGGTCCCCCTGCACCGTTTCAGCGGCGATCGCCGCATTATTAACCAGAATCTGTCGCGCCACGATTTCCATATTCCCAGCAACCCCCGTACTCTCACCACTGGCGGAAATAATCGCGCGATCGCCTAACATTAACTCTCCCGTCTCTAACTGCATTGTCCCCGCATTCCCCGTCTGTGTAGAAGCAGCAAAAATGCCTGTAGGGAAAACCATTCCAGACTCATCGGTGAAGAAAAATCCGCCCTCCGTTGCCGGAACTGAACCAGATAACACAATCGCCTCCGTTGCCAGAATCTCCAAATTTCCCCCATCCCCCGCGCCAAATGTACCCACACTAATCTGGGCACCATCGCGCAAAATCAACCTCGGGGTTTCAATCCGTAAATTATCCCCATTCCCCTCTCCCAACGTATCACTAAACACAATCACCGGATTGCCCAGGCGATCGACTCCTCCAAATTCCATCACCTCCGTTGCCTGTAATCTCACAGGACCTCCATTCCCCGCCTCAAAGGTCATACTGCCCACATTCGCCCCATTTAGAATCCGTAATGCTGCCGTCTCAAGCTCTAAACTTCCCGCCTTTCCCATTGCCTCGGGGTCTACGGTACTTTCCGCCCCCGTCGGCATTAGGGAACTCCAAAAAATAAAATCCCCAAAAAACCCGCACCCTTAAGGGTGGGGCTACACGGACAAAGCCCGCCTGCGCGGGCTAATATAGTTAGATGCTTAACCATCGGGATTTGGATGATTTATTTGTTGGAACACCCTTAGCACATCGTTACTGGAATTCACTCCATCAAAAACCACCGACTCTACGGCGCGAATGACTAGGGGTGCACCATTCCCCCGACCCCGGGTTCCCGTGCTCATGCCCGCGCCATCTTTGACCAACACAGAACGCGCCTGAATCTCGATGCCTCCTGCATTTCCGACCCCTCCGGGTGCTACATCTGCCGAGGCGATGGTGATGAAATCCTCTGTGCCTTGTCCATCAAATACCACCGAGTCTCGGGCGGTAATTTGCAGTTTTCCCCCATTCCCTTCTCCCGATGTGCTAGTAGAAATCATTGAACGGGTTGCGGAAAAGCTGTTGGTATTTAAAGTGATATTTCCCCCATCTCCCATTCCCGTGGGTTGGACTTCATTGGCGATCGCACTCTCTCCCGTTAGCACAATATTTCCCCGGGTATCAATGTCGATATCTCCTGCTTGTGCACCCGGTTCTCCTAACCCTTCGGCAATCCCCCCGCGAATCTCAGACTGACCAGAAATCAGCAGATTATCCACCTGAATCGAGATACTTCCACCCCCTGACCCTGCCACATCCACTCGCGCCCCATTGGTGAGAGTGAGTGGCGATCGCCCGATGGTGTCCCGCAGTTTGAGGGCATTTCCTCCGGGTAATTCCACCACTCCCGCCTCGGATATCCCCCCCAAACTCACCGTCCCACCGGGGGCCAATAATTGTCCCCCCTCCAGGGTAATCTCACCCCCAACCCAGGTTAAAGATTGATTTGGCAGCACAGTTAAGACCGCATCCCGCACAACAATGCTCTCGGGATTCGGTCCGTATTGCAACCCGATGGGGACATTTACGCTCAAAATTGGCGATGAATCAGGGTCCGTGGCACTAAAGGCGCGATCGCCAGGAAATAACACCCTGTTGGCGGTACTCCCGACAAAGGAACCCCCTAGATTTAGGGTCGCATTCGGTCCGAAGGCAATGCCACTGGGATTAATTAAAAATAAATTGGCGCTGCCATTGGCGGCGATCGCCCCATCAATTTGGGACAATTTGCCGCCAGTAATTCAAGTAATAATATTAGCGATCGCCGGGGAATTGTTAAAAAGTGCAGCAGTTCCCATCGGGATGGAAAATTCCTGGAAACTATGAAACAAATTACTCCCGGCAGCAGTTCCCCCCTCAATGGTGAAAGTATTGCCATTGATTTGCACCCCGGTAGGATTCGGTAGCGTATTATCCGGGATGACTTGCGCTTGAAGAGAGTTCTGCCTTAGACTTCCCTCCAGAAACAGCAAAGCACTCACAACAATGAAAATAGATAGATAATAATGACCCCAATTCATCACGATTTGCCAACTCCTGACTCTACTATTTTTCTTGATCATTAGACCTCTTGCAAAAAAATCTATGTTATAATTACAAATTTTGAATTTTAGCCCCCAGAGCCAACTCATAATTGTAAAGTGCTGCGAGCAAATTACACCGGAGGCCATAACGGCGGCGACGATTTCGATAACGACTTGACAAAATCTTGAAAATTTTCAGACTTCTATTAATATGTTTAATCCCAACTATGTCTTGGGACAAAGCCAGATGGTAGTCTTTTTGTAAGGCGAAAAGACTACCCTTTTTCGGTTTCTTTTTAGGAGTATAGCTATTAGAATGATATTTTTTTATTCCTTGATATCCACTATCTTGTAAACTATCGGGTTCAGGATGAAAATGGACTGGACTGTTTTTGAATAAATTGAAGTCATGGCAATGCCCCGGCCCAAAGTGTAGGCAAATAATCTCTTTAGTTTTTTGATTAATGACCACCTGCATTTTTAGACTGTGGTATTTTTTCTTTCCTGAAAAGTATTTCTTCTGTTTTTTTTGGGGCCGTTCGATTGCTGTTTCTGTGACATCCATTACGACAACTTCTGGATCCCCAAAACCTTTAAGCAAGGCTTTCTTGCCAGGAATCCTCAACTTTCCACTTTTCATCAAAGTGGATTCGATATTAGTGACAATTCGGCACACTGTTGATTCGGAGACTCTCCAATTTGTGCCGAGATGGAAATAGGTTCGATATTCTCGCCAATATTCTAATGCTACTAAGACTTGTTCTTCAAGAGTTAATGTGGTTCGACGTCCTCGTTTATCTTTCGGATTGGCTAAACGGTATTGCTCTATCCCTCTTCTGTCACTCTAGGCAGAGGAAAATAAGAAATCCACGTCAGCAGAAAGAGGGAAGAGAGCGAAACAGGCCCGATTTATAAAAGAAATTAATCGATTTAACTCCAAAGATAACTGAGGAATAGGAAACACTTGTAACCAATAGAGAATAGAATTAAAACCGAGCATCGGCAGGAGGAGTAATTG
>NZ_JAMXOT010000325.1 GCF_024220515.1 Oscillatoria sp. HE19RPO | reverse complement strand
TTTCAACTGAAAGGAAGCTATGTGTCGGAGTAAATGCTTGCGCCCTCCGGAGGGCGCAAGCATTGCGCCCCTACATTGACGGGGCTACTTTGTTGATCTACGAACGAACGTTTTGGAGATTTTATTTTTTGGAGTTCCCTGAATGTCGTGAAACCGCCGCGATCGCTCTCCTGCCAAGATAATTACATTCACTGGCTTTTGAAGTTTTTGGAACTCATGCCAGTTAATGTTTGTCTATTGATTATCAAATTGTTCTTTTTTAAGACTACTCCTTAATGTGACTTTTGACAAGACCCCCTCAAGTATCTTTTTTGTTTAAGAAACCTTATGTGTGAGGTTAGATTCTATGATAAAATTTAATAAATTAAGAGGGGACTTGTAAGGTTTACGTGAAGAAGGAAATCCTTATTGTTGGGGTCTCGTTTTGGTCAGTGAGAAGCAAGTGCTATAAAAATTGTAAAAATCAAGCGCAACCCTTGTTCGGCAATGGTTCTGCTGGTTGGAAACTGTCATTCATACTGTTACAAATCTTAACTTTTACAGGATAGAGGGAAGAGGGAATTCCCATCGGGGTCTCTATTCAGGTCCTTTGCCCGATGTAAGAACAGATTGGAAAGTTCTGCTCCCAGAGCTAATAAAAATCCGCAGTCAGGAAAACATGGCGGCATGGTTATGGAAAACTGGGTATGAAAGAGGATACCAACAAGCTCTCAGACTTTTTCAGTAGCTTGCTAAGTCAGGCATGAAAGTAAGAGAAAGACAGCCGATTTAGCAAAAAATATTCAAAAAGTGAGTTTCTGTAGATTACTGAAGGAAACTCTGTCAAAAGAAGCAGCATTACAGTTCTATCAAACAGTTATAGACACAGAAGAATTGCAAACAAAACTCAGGGCAATTCGTTATTAGGCATTCAGTTGAGCAAAAGTCAAACACTGACCTTAGAAATCTTATGTTCTGATGCTTCAAAGTTATCGACAAGTCAGATTATCAACTCTCGCCAACTTCTTTAACTGACGACCTCAAACAGCAGATTTTAAAATCTATCGCTTACTTCAACCGCACCCGGTCTCAACCATTCCTGTGGAAGCTTGAAGAATTTTCCACTCCTGAATAAGCTGCTCATTTCTTTTCGCTATCCTACACTAAGGCTTAACAATCCCCCCCCTCTGAAATCGTCAAAACTTTAAACCCTTTCCCCGTTTGGCAAAGGTTATCTTAACAAGACATTCATATAAAAACGATGGAGTATCCACAAAAAAAGGAGGGGGCATTTTCCCCCTCCTTTTTGATTGAAGTCCAGGGAAACGGGTTAAGATAACCCGTTTCCTATCCCTTAAAATCCCTTACAAAATTGGGACAAACATATCTTTTTCTGGAACTGTGGTATATTCCGCCACAATTTGACGCAACTCTTCACCATCCACGGATTCTTTCTCAATCAGAATATCCACCAAGCGGTCAATCACCATCCGATTTTCCCGGACAATGCGCTTGGCTTCATCATGACAATGCTCTACAATGGAACGCACTTGAGCATCAATGCGAGAAGCAATTTCATCAGAATATTCCGATCGCGTCATCAAATCGCGACCTAAAAACACTTCCCCTTGTTGGGTTTCCAAAGACATCGGACCCAAATCGGACATCCCGAAGCGAGTCACCATCTGACGCGCCATTCCGGTTACCTGTTGCAAGTCACCTCCGGCACCGGTGGTCACTTCAGAATCGCCAAAAATGACTTCTTCAGCGGCACGTCCACCCAAAGCACCCATAATCCGGGCCATTAACTGAGATTTAGAGACCAGCATTTGGTCTTCATTCGGCATAAACCAAGTCAAACCTTGTGCTTGTCCCCGGGGAATTAAGGTGACTTTCTGCACCGGGTCATGGTCCTTGACCAAGGTCCCAACGATCGCATGACCAATTTCGTGATAAGCAATCAAGCGCTTACTCTTGCTATCCACCAGGGGAGTGCCTTCCATCCCAGCTACAACCCGGTCTACTGCATCATCAATTTCCAGGATGGTAATCGCTTCCTTGCGCCGACGTGCGGTTAAAATTGCTGCTTCATTGAGCAAGTTGGCTAAATCTGCACCTGTAAACCCAGGAGTCCGACGGGCGACTGCCTCTAAAGAGACTTGATCCGATAACTTCTTATTGCGAGCATGGACATCAAGAATTTCCAGACGACCCTTGATATCCGGTGCATCCACCGACACTTGGCGATCGAAACGACCGGGACGCAATAGCGCCGAATCCAAGACATCGGGACGGTTAGTCGCTGCAATAATAATGATGCCAGTATTGCCCTCAAATCCATCCATTTCTGTCAGGAGTTGGTTGAGGGTTTGTTCGCGTTCATCGTTACCACCACCGATTCCTGCACCCCGTTGACGACCTACCGCATCAATTTCATCGATGAAAATGATACAGGGAGCATTTTCTTTAGCTTTCTTGAACAGGTCCCGGACGCGGGAAGCACCGACCCCGACAAACATTTCCACAAATTCAGACCCGGAAATACTGAAGAAGGGAACCCCTGCTTCTCCGGCGATCGCCTTAGCAAGTAAAGTTTTCCCGGTTCCCGGAGGTCCAATCAACAGCACCCCTTTAGGAATCTTCGCGCCGACAGCAGTAAAGCGTTCCGGTTTTTTCAGGAACGTCACGACTTCTTGGAGTTCTTCTTTGGCTTCTTCAATCCCTGCCACATCGTCAAACATCACCCCAGTTTTCGCTTCCATTTGAAAACGAGCTTTGGATTTGCCGAAGTTCATAGCTTGTCCTGGACCCCCAGGAACATTGCTGGAACGACGGAAGAGGAAGAATAAGCCAGCCAATAACAGGACGGGGAAAATTAAATTGCCCAACAGTCCCCAGATTGCGCCATCATTGCGGATGGGATGGGAGTCAAAACTGATATTGGAGTCTCTGAGGCGGGCGATCAGTTCTGGGGCATTTCCGGGTAAATCGACTCGCAAACGCTGTACTCGGTTGTCTAGATCGGGATCGACCGCTTCGACGATCGCCGTGCGGCCACCTTCATACAAATCTACGTTGGTTACGCGATCGGCGTCCAGGTATTCCAAAAACCGACCGTAGCTCATGCGAGTATTGGCGGCATTATTTCCCATATTCATGGACGGGGAGGAAAAGACTCCCTGCCAAACAACAAAGGCGATTACTAATGCAGGTAATGCCCACAGTAAAATTATTCTCCAGGAAGATTTCATAGGATGCGGTGGCCTCTAGTACAAATTCAGACAATGAGATTAAAAGCAATTTGGGTGTAATTAGACCCAAGCGAGTTGATTGAGCGCAGTCGGGGGGTTCTCTTTTTTCCACGTTCGGCTCCTCCCCCGAGGGGTGGAGTCCCGGTATAGAGTAAAACCGTTCATCCCGATCAGAATCTTAATCAAATTTAACTTAATTATCAGGATCGATGCAACTGACTCGCCTAAAAGTCGGTAAAACCGGCTCAGAATCAGGTAAACCGACGACTCATGTACACCGCAATTTGGGGAAGGGTGCGGAAAACCGTTCTTTAAGTTTAAGTTATGTTAAGACAATTTCACAATTTGGCCCGATCCTGAGCAATTGTAGGGTGGGCACTGCCCACCGTAACTAAAGGTGGGCAGTGCCCACCCTACAATTGCGACACTAAAGCAGACCTTTAAAAACCGGATTCCGTATCAGAGTGTAGAAACGGGGGGGGTAAACGGGGCGATCGCCAGAAAGCAAGAATGGGCACACCGGAATGCGCCCATCTTATGAATGATGTATCAATCGGTTTTTTTTAAACGTCCCCCAGACTGTCCCAATCCCTCGGACAAACTGATGCTTAGAACGGCGATGCGGTCTAGCAGAGTCGGAGGGGACAGCTAGATATCCAGCCTACGGCCCCTCCTGGGGATGAATCCCCCTGCTGCGCGCATCCTGAAAGGAGTGTGTGGAACGAAACGCTGGATGCACAAGGCAAAATAGAACCGGGGAACAGTCTGAGGATGGGTCAGGACACGGCTGGGACCCTCAACCGACAGTCCAATTCCCTAGGGGTTAGGAGAATGGTTCCCGGTAATTTGTTCTTTGATTTCCTCAACTTTGACCGACAACTCTTTACGAGTCGCTGCACTGAGTAAATACCGATAAATAAACCAGCCGGAGTAAGCCATACC
This sequence comes from Oscillatoria sp. HE19RPO, assembly GCF_024220515.1. Taxonomy (GTDB): domain Bacteria; phylum Cyanobacteriota; class Cyanobacteriia; order Cyanobacteriales; family Laspinemataceae; genus Laspinema. Next base: position 2,229 of record NZ_JAMXOT010000325.1, on the reverse strand, counting down.
CACGATTTCAAAGGTTGGCTGTACTAGGGGAATGCCGTTGAGCACTTCCAAGACAGCAACCAATACTCTGAGGGACACCAAAGCCGCAATCAGTAAACCAACGGTGGTTAAGGGTCTTTGGTTGTCTTTAACAAACCCAGTCACGTAATCCGGGAGATAAGAGAGGATTTCGCGAACTTGTTTGCCGATCCGCTCTAACTGGTCATTTGTGGCCCCTGTAGTGGGGGTTCCCGTGGTCACCGCTGGGACAGTCGGAGGTTCCGGAATTTCATCTACAGGGGGTTCTGAAGTCGGAATTTCTGCCACAATCTTATCTTGGGGTGTTTCTGGTTCTGGATTTTGAGTCAAGGTACTACCCTCTTGTTCGTCAACCTTTAAGACTTTGTGCAGGCGCGTTTTGTCCAGCTCCCGCTGATAAAGTAATACCCAAGATTGTATCAGGTCAGGACCGTGCAGTTCGCCGGTTAATCCGGCCCGCAGCGATCGCATGACAAGCCCTTTTTTGACATTGAGCTGTTTTGTGACCTGTTTAATGATGTCTTGGGCATCTGCTGCTGTTAGGCTTTCGTGACTTTGTAAATGTCCGATTACCGCTTCGAGAACCTGGGAGGCTCCCTCTTTTTCCAGTTCGGCTGCCGCTTCGTCGCTGAGTTCGACCTCATCCACAAAGAACATCCGACTGAGTTCCACCGCATCGGTCAAGCGAGTTAAACTCGGACCAATTAAGGCCGATAGTTGTTCCAACCAAGGACGGTTACTCTCCGGATCAACGGGGTATCCCGCTTGTTGCCACACCGGGATCAAATGGTCGGTGAGTTTTTCCGGGGACATTTGGTGGAGGTATTGGCTATTAATCCAATCCAGTTTATCCCAGTCAAATTTAGCTCCCGCTTTATTAACGCGATCGAAGCTAAACTGCTTTGCCGCTTCATCCAGGGTAAACAGTTCCTGATTATCCGGCGGGGACCAACCCAGCAAGGTCATATAGTTGACCAACGCTTCGGGAAGGAATCCCATTGCCTGAAATTCGGAAATGCCGGTGACATTATCTCGTTTTGAGAGTTTTTTGCCGGAAATATCCAAAATCAGCGGTGTATGGGCAAATTCCGGGACCGCGACATCAAAGGCTTCGTAAAGCAGAATTTGTTTGGCGGTATTGGCAATATGGTCTTCCCCGCGAATCACTTGGGTGATTCTCATGTCAATGTCATCGACGACAACGGCGAGGTTATAGAGTGGCATCCCGATTCCGGTCCCACTGGAACCCCGGGCGATCACCATATCACCCCCAAGATCACTGCCTCGCCAGGAGACTTCACCGCGTACTAAGTCATTCCAGACAATCTCGCGATCGTCTTCGATTTTGAAGCGAATCACCGAGGGCCGTCCTTCCGCTTCAAATTTGGCGATTTCATCCACCGTTAGATTCCGGTGACGGTTATCGTAGCGGGGGGCTTCATTGCGGGCTTTTTGGGCTTCTCTCATGGCGTCGAGTTCTTCGGCGGTGGTGTAACACCGATAGGCGAGACCCTTATCAATGAGCGTTTTGACTCGTTCCCGATAGAGGTCGAGACGCTTGGACTGGAAAACCGGCCCTGCATCCCAGTTCAAACCCAACCAGGTGAGTCCATCCAGGATATTTTGGGTGAACTCCGGGCGCGATCGCTCCTCGTCGGTATCTTCGACCCGCAAAATGAACTGGCCCCCTTGATTATGGGCAAATAACCAGTTAAACACAGCCGTTCTGGCTGTTCCAATATGTAAGTTCCCAGTCGGACTAGGAGCTATTCTGACGCGAACAGTCACAATTATTTTCTCTAATTAACTTCGTTTGCAAGGAGACACGCCGTGTCCCCTATTATTAGGAAAACACGGCGCGTAACCTGATTTATATTTTAAACGGGACTGACGGGGCTCGAACCCGCAACTTCCGCCGTGACAGGGCGGTGCTCTAACCAATTGAACTACAGTCCCTTTCCTTGAGCCTTTTATATCTTGCACGATGCTTTTGGATTTGTCAACCCCTTTTTCAAAAAAAGTTTTTTGCCCGGGGTAGGAGTCGGTTACAGCTTGGCAATCGCCGCAAATGGGAGACCCGTGGGTGCAGCCAGAAACCGGGTTTCTTTCCCCACCCTCTGCTAATTCCCCCAATCTAGGACAGAAACCCGGTTTCTTCTCCCCCTTGGCTTGGAGACCCGTGGGTGCAGCCAGAAACCGGGTTTCTTTCCC
>NZ_JAMXOT010000324.1 GCF_024220515.1 Oscillatoria sp. HE19RPO | reverse complement strand
GGCGCAATGCTTGCGCCCTCCGGAGGGCGCAAGCATTGCGCCCCTACAGATACCTTCCTTTCAGTTGAGCGTTTGAAGGATTTATATTTTGCAATCCCCTAATACCAAATCCGGTTCTTAAAAGTCGGTTTTCTGGATTAGCCTGCGCAGGCAGGCTTTGTCCGCAAGTGCCCCACCGTTGACGGGTGTGGGTTTTTATAGACTGATTCCGTATAAGTCCCATCTCCAGGGAGTCTCAATCATAAAGCGTGACTGATGTGAGGAAATAGCACAAGAGTCACGCTTTATTTTTACCAGTATTCTTCAATTGTAACAACGAGATTTACTTGCTCTACGTTTGGTTTCTTCGTGCCAGTATGCGGTGAGAATTTTAGGGTCGGGAGGACCGATTAGACAGACGACTCGCAGACCCCGAAGAACATCAATGAACTTCGCATAAGGGGTTCTTTCCAAGCTGCGATCGTTCAGGGTATAAACCAACGCGCCTCGGCTGAAGGTCTTTTTGCCATAAGTTAACGCCACGGTAATCATAGCATTACTGATAGCCCTTTGCTGCTGTCTGCGTTCTAAATGATTCAGGTCTTTGCGGCGATGTACCGCACCCAATAGACCGATCGCTTCGGTATTGGAATCGCCTTCAATCATAGCAGTGAGCTTTCTGTTCGCATCCATTGGTACCTCTTTTGGGAATAATTTACTAGAGACACATCAAAAAATAGATTCAGTTTCATGCACATAAAAAATGAGTGTAACGAGGATTGAACGGGAGTTCCCCGGTTCAATCAGAACAATTGAGGGAAAACTGGATTTGGATTCGGGTCATTTTTAACCCGCGATCAGGTCAAGGAGACCTTAAAGCGTTCCCAAAATTCTGGTGAAACAAGCGGCGATCGCCAGGGTTAGATGCCAATTTTTTGAGTTAGGAAAAGTTCACCAGCAACTTTTTCCTAAAATCATCCCTATCCCAAGAATGCCCGGGAGTTCCAACCCAATCGTAAATTAAGTCAGAATTCGTTGCAATTCTTAAAAAACCTGACCTTTATTTACAATCAAACCGGAGAGGGTAACTGTCTTTAAATTGACAAACTGCTCTCAAGAGTCAACGGACCCTGAGCGATTTCCCTTGTCGGTTATGCTTTTAATCATAAGCACCCCTACGGTGACTCCCTCTTTTGCTAGGGACGGTTTGTTAATCGTCATAGACGCAAGGGGATGTTAAGAGGTTGCAATCCAAGGATTCCACCCCCCGGTTGTGACGACAAAGCCCTGTGGTGTCAAGGAAAAGCAGGCGATCGCCGTTTGATTATGCCGTTTTCAGAACTGGTTGCGATCTCCCGCTTGCGGAGGCATCCCATCCACCCCAAACCCGGGACAAGGAACCGAGGAGCATCCCCATGCCCTGGGACCTCAGAGTTCTTTATCTAAAACAGGACTTACGCAATCTATAACATTTAAACCCAAATGTATTGGGCAGGGCAAACCCCAAATGCGTAAGTCTTGCAAAAATGAACCTCCCCCTAAACTAAGGGGAGGCTAGGGAAATCAAAAATGAGAGACTGGAACGTTCAGCTACACTCACCCCCCTGGGTTTCAGCCTTTAGGCGGCATGATAGGGAGAGGTCAACAGGTCTAAATGCTTGGTTAACAAGCTCAGGAATAGGCCGACATCAGTAACTACCCCCGTGGATTCAACGGAACCGCGATCGCTGAGTTTGGTGACCACTGCGGGATTAATATCCACACAAACCATCTTCACCCCAGCAGGCGTCATGTTACCGACCCCAATCGAGTGCAACATGGTGGATAACATCAAAATCATCTCTGCCCCTTCCAAGAGCTTCGCATACTCTTCCTGGGCCTTAATTAAATCCATTTGAGTATCGGGCAACGGTCCGTCATCCCGGATAGAACCAGCCAGGGCAAAGGGTACATTGTGCTTCACACATTCATAAAATATACCGTTCTGGAGCGCACCTTGTTCCACGGCTTTGGCAATACTGCCATAGCGGCGAATCGTGTTAATGGTTTTCAAGTGGTGCCGATGTCCACCCCGGACGGCGACGCCCCGTTTCATGTCCACCCCGAGGGAAGTTCCCATGAACGCTTGTTCCATATCGTGAACGGCGATCGCATTGCCACCGAGCAACCCCTGGACATATCCTTCCCGAATTAACCGGCCCAGGTGTTCGCCACCGCCGGTATGAATCACCACGGGTCCTGCCGTCACCACCACCTTACCGCCGCGATCGCGAATTTGCCGCAATTCCCAGGCGACTTGTTCCACCACCAATTCCACCCGGCGCTCGCTGGAGACTCCAGAAGACATAAAGCTGAATTCCTGGTTGTTGCGTTGTTCCCGCGCTCCCGTTTTCCGGACGGTGCGGATTCCAGCCACATCCACCACCACCGACTCACCAAGTTCCAAATCGCGCAGGAGCTTACAGCGAGCCACAGGTCCTTCGGGAGTTTGCACCACGGCGATCGCGCCATCCATGCGATGATTCAGTATCCGAACCCATTCCCCCTTGATCCGCACTTCCGTGGGATAAATCGTGGTGACATAGAAATCATCCGGAGCCACCCCATTTTGGAGCACAGGTTCGAGTTTGGCATCCCGCTCATCTTGGGGCAAGTCTACGGCACCCAAGTCAATCAACTGGGCTAAAATCTCTTCCATCACGCCATGAGAAGGCGCTGAGACTTTCACCTCTGCCGTGGAGGTGCTCTGCCGTTGCTCTCCCAAGTTAAAATTCAAGACTTGGAAACTGCCACCGCCTTCGACGATGGTATCTAGGGTCCGGTTGATTAATCCTGTATCCAGGAGATGTCCTTCTAAGCGAATCGTCCGACTTTCCACGGGTTCGTTGGCATGGACATCCTCCTTCACAGGTTCGGTGGTTCGCAGGGTCAGACATTTGGCTGCACCACCGGCTTTGAGGAATTCGCTGAGGGTGGTTTCAAACACCTCAAACCCAACCGCTTTGAGGCGTTGTTTCAGGTCATCGCTGACCTTGTTCATGATTACTTTGTCGTCAACATTGACCGCATTGCAGGCAAAGTTGACGGCATCTGCTTCTCCAATGGCAATCCGTTTTTCTGGGGGAACGCGCATTTCGATGATGCGGTTGGAGTAGAAGTCAAATGCTGGAGGATAATAGAGTAAGTAACCGCGATTGAGGGGGCAGAAGCAGGTATCCAGGTGATAGAACCGTTCATCGGCTAATTGAAGGGAGATGACTTGGATATCTAGCCATTTGGCAATATAGGAGTGGGAGTCGAGTTCAGAACGGAAACCGTATCCTGCCCATAGCCAGCGTCCTTCGCGATCGAGCAGTGCATCTCCGGCTCCTTCAAAGGGTAAATCTTTCGGGAGTTCGTAGACGGTGTAACCTTGAGCTTCAAACCACTGTTTGAAATAGGGTTCTTCCCCTTGGCGTTCTTTGTGGAAGAAGCGACTGAGGACGACTTTTTTGCCCAGAACTAATCCGGCGTTGGCGGTGAACACCATATCGGGCCAACCGGGTTGGGGATCGACGAGTTCGACCAAGGCGTGTTCTTTGATGATGTGGAAGAGTTTGTGCCACTGCTCTGTGGCGCGATCGCGAGAAGATTTGTGGATGTTGCCCTCCATCCAGGGATTAATCACATAATCCACGTCATAGTGGTTGGGGGGACACATCAGGATACGAGTCTCAGAATTCATAATTTGCGTTATATTCGGTAAGTAATGTTACAGATTTGGGATTGAGTGATTTCTGTAGCAGCAAGACAAAACTCCTCCTTTTTTACCTAAAAAGGAGGTTTTTTCAGAACGAATTCGTCTGAGCTATGTCATAACAGCCAATTCTTTATCTTATCACAAGATAGTAATAAGTTTTTGAGGTAAAAAAAATAGTCTCTTTTAAGGGGAAGATTGATTTTATGCTCGAAATCCGGAAGCGGGTTGGGTCGAGTCTTTTCTGAACGGGTTGTTCTGGGAAGAGAGAACAAGGGAGAACGGCGAAACTGTAATGCAATTGAGGGCTGGACGGGATGGAATCAAGGGCGATCGCACCAGGAGTCTCGCCAGGGACAGCCTGCGCACAGATCCCCTCAGAATGGCGGATTGACTTGAGAAAAAAAAATCCCCCTAGCCGAGGCTAGAGGGTTCGTCAATCAGGGTGCATCTATATTATTGAATTCTAGTTATGGGGGGTTTATCCGGAAAATAGTGCAAGTTTTTTTTGAGGGAGATCAGTCGTTGCCTGAAGGGAAGGCGATCGCCTAAAAACTGGATAGACTATTCTCCCCAAAAACCAGCGATCGGCCTTAAACTGTGGTTTGTTCGGCGACTTTTACACCGCAAAATCTCACCGGGGATTGGACGACTCAGCGGCGAAAAAAAATCCCCTAGCTTTGGGCCAGGGGGACTCTCAATCAGGGTGCATCCAATTCGTTATTTCCTCCCCGGACTGGTAGCATCCGGGAAAGGGGTAAAAATAGAAACCGCCTATCTTCCCCTGGGTCAAGAAACCGCCATTGATGGGACAATTCTTGCCCAGTTTTTACCCTAGGCGATCGCATTGCGCCTAGAGATTTCCCCGATTTACCCCCCTTGACAGCACCTCCGGATTGGGGTATCTTGTGTCTTTAGCGTGCATTCTCATCAGTAAAATTATCAAACTGTCGCGATCTCCATCGCGATGAGTGCCTACATCTACACCCGCAGGTTACGGACTGGGTAACCCTCCTGCGCGGATGGCACCGGGAAGACATTGAGGCATCTACAAAAAACAACCGAGGGGATTTAGCTCACGTCAGAGGGTATCAATCGCTTGGTTTTGATTTTCTTCTCTGTGTAGAGAAAAGTTTTCGAGGAATCTTGGCACAAGTTTGATTTGGAGGAGGATTTTTCAGGCTGGTCCTAAATCTCCAAATGAATTTAGTGTGGAGAGACTCATTCCAAGCACCATGACAAGTCTGGAGTTCGAGTACCCAAGACTGAGATAGAAAAGGATCGAGGAGAGTTCCCGAACCCATCGATAGATGTGGGCGCGATTACCTTGGGGTGGCATTTGCACAAATAGGTTGAGAGTTGGGGCAGAATTTATCAAGCCAATGCTGATGATTCCGTTTATTGTGCAAAATCTGAGTGCGATCGGCCAGAGTGACGATGGATTAATCGATCCATTGGCGATCTCAATGCTGTTGGCAGGGTTACAGGCGATCGGCGATCGCAATTTCAAAACCCGATACCCCACCGGCTGGGTAGCCTGCTTCGGCAGGCTTTGTCCGTATAGCCTTACCCTTTCCTACGGAATGCTCCGCGAACAGGGTGTGGGTTTTTACAGACTGTCTCCATTCCGGATCCAGGTGCAATTGAGCCGAATAGATCTCTTAGTTGCACCCTGGTTTCCTCCTAGTCTTTGGACTAGGGGGATTTTTATGCGTTTTCCGTCCCCTCAACCCGGACAACAGGGGCCACCCCCATCTTTTTCCATTGCTCTTTATTTACCCAAAAATACCCCGATGAAGCCTCGACCCTCTGGCAGTAGCCGAAGTGAGTGGAGGTTTCAGCCCGCTATTTTTGCCCATTTTCCCTGCATAAAATTACGGAGTGCTGTGCCTGATCCAGCCACCAAGCCAACAGAGAATTACGGATTTTTTTCCTTTTTCCAGGAAAAATTGAGAAGGAGCAGAAAAGTTTTTGAGCGCTAGAAAAATTGTTTTTTTATTGGAGGCCCCCATTATTTGGCCGTTTGAAGCAACGGCAAATCAATAGTCTCAGCCTTTAAGTGCGTTTGAATTTAACCCCACTCGATTTTCCTGAAACCCCGGAAATTTTGGTGTAAGTAACTGTGGTTTTTGGAGTCTTAGCTTCGGGGTTTATTCTCTGTTCATTTTCACGAAATATTATCGGCCCGAACGTCAGTATTCAAGAGTTTTAGCGATTACCATCAACAGGAAGAAATATGTCTGCAAATAACGCCCACATCAAACGCTTGTTGGCAACGAAACAATGTCAAGGTGGGGACCTCAGAGATGCCCACTTAACTCGGCTCAATCTCAGTGGTGCCGACTTGAGCGGTGCTAAGTTGATGTTTGCCAACCTCAACGGCACTAATCTGAGTAATGCCAACTTAAGTGGTGCTGAACTCAGTTTTGCCAATTTCGTGGCCGCTGACCTGATCAGTAGCGACTTGAGTGGGGTTGACGCTAAAGGGGTCAACTTCCTCGATGCCAAGCTGAATCACGCCCAACTAGGCGGTGCCGATTTGGTATTTGCTAATTTAGTCAATACCAACCTCGAAGAAGCGAACCTCAGTGGGGCTTCTCTCGAAGGGGCGAATTTAATTGGGGCCAATCTCAATAACACTCAGATGAATGGGATTAACCTCTCCGGTGCTAATCTCGGCCATGCTCAAATCCGGAACGCCAATTTATCTAATGCCGACTTGAGTAATGCCCGGTTAGTGGAGGCGGACCTGAGTGATGCCAACCTCTCTGGGGTGAATTTGAGAAACGCTAATTTACTCAATGCTAACCTCAATGGTGCGAATCTCACGGGTGCGGATTTGACCGGCGCTAATTTGGCTCAGGCAAAGCTCGATGGTGCGATCGGGCTGTACCAGGACAATCTGGTAGGAATGCGCCCGCCCGATCGCCCTCCAGCATCCCACAATCATCCCAATATGTCTTACGTCAGCGTCCTTCAAACCAATTCCCTGCACTCGTCATCCAATCATCTCGGCCTCCCTCGTCCGGGGTTGCCGTCTTAAATGAAGATCGGCAACAGTCTAGCCCAGTAACAATACTGGACTAGACTGTTTATGATGGGTCTCATCCCTGGACAAGGTGCTTGGAGATTTCCCTGTTCTTGAGCGATCGCACCCCCTCCAGTAAGGCAATGCATTCCCTTCCTCATCTGTATGACCATCGGTCCGTTCCCTGCCGATAGCTACAGTTTTTCATCGGGTCATCTACTCCGTGCGATCGCTGCTCAACCTTACCGTCCACTCCCACGATGGGGCGCTATTTCTTGACCCGACTCTAGTCTTGCTGATAATACCTGTATGTCGAACTCGGAACGCGACAGCTCTAAACTGTGAGATTCACGCCCAGAGAAGTTTGCCGCCAAACCCAATAAGAACAGGCTACAGAAAATAATCGAAAAGTAGCTACGCATATCCAAGATCCGTTTCAGAGCTTCTATTACTCCTTACGAAATCTCGAATTTTTATCAGCTTAATTAGCCAACAAAAATAATTATTCTCCTCATTTAATCGAGGTTTTTTTATATTACTAGAGAAAAAATTTCTTAAACCTCTAATAAAAACCCACACCCTCAAGGGTGGAGGCTCACAGGACGAAGCCTGCCTACGCAGGCTCAAGAGACAATCGACTTTTAAACCGAATTTGGTATAAAAAAACACCCTCATTGATTCAGGGTTGCCATCCCGGTTAAAAAATGCTATACTAGAAATAGGCTTTTTAAAAAATTAAGGAGCGCTCACTGCGCCCCCTAAAATCTCCCGATAGCCGGGATTCTCAACTCTAAATTTTCGGTCTATTTACCGCCATAGTAGAAAGCGATTTCTTTCTCTTTTAAAGGCGCAAAGTCCGCCTGGGTCAACATCTGGTTGAGTTCATCTTGAGGGATATGTTTCGCCCCAATCCGCACAATCCGCGATCGCATGGTATTGGAAACCCCACTGCGCTGCCGTCCCGCCTCTAGCCCCATCACCTGATTGTAAAGGTTAAGTTTAGCCTCGGGAATGGGAGAACCATCAAAATCAATTCCCTTGGCGATCGCCACATCGATCGCATCTGCGCCGGTGGTACTCTCTGCAACTGGCTTGTTTTCGCTCGTCATAAACAGGATTAACCGAAAGATTACCCCAGCATTTTACCTTCGTTGCGTCCCCTCGCCCTATATCCCAGGACTTACCGGGAAAAAGACAGAATAAAATCAAACACTTGATGGGCCAATTTCAACTTACTACAGGAGGCGATCGCCTGTTGTCGTCCCGTGGCATCAATCACCACCGCCTGATTACTATCACTCCCAAACCCCGCAAAAGGACGATCAATCGGATTCGCCACGATCGCATCTAACTTCTTACGCCGCAACTTCTCAATTGCTGGAGTAACAATATCCCCAGTTTGCGCCGCAAACCCAATTAACCGCTGATGGGGTTGCTTGCATTCCCCCAGTTGTGCGATAATATCCGGCACCGACTCCAAGGGCAAACGCTCCGGCAGCGCCTGTTTCGGTAACTTGTGCGAATGAAACTGTACCGGCCTAACATCCGCCACGGCTGCCGCCATCACCGTAATATCCGCCTCGGGAAAAAATTCTAGCATGGCCTGTTGCATTTCTTCAGCCCGAGTCACCGCCACTATCCGAGCACCGGGTATCAACTCCTGAAACCCGGGGAACATTGCCCCTCCCACCACCGTCACCTCAGCCCCTCGATGGAGCGCACAGCGTGCTAAGGCAATACCCATTTTGCCCGTAGCGGGATTGCCGATAAACCGGACTGGATCAAAATGCTCCCGGGTACTTCCGGCACCGATTAACACCCGCTTACCCGCTAAATCCTGCCTTCCCTGGGTATGTAAGACTGATTCCAAATGGGCTAAAATTCGCTCCGGTTCCGCCATCCGCCCGGTGCCCACGCGATCGCAAGCCAGCAGTCCCGAACCCGGTTCAATCCCGTGAAATCGCGACCCCTGAACCACCTGTTCCCAATTGCGTTGAGTCACCGACTGATTCCACATTTCCGTATTCATCGCCGGGGCCAGTAAAATCGGACAAGTGGAAGCCAGAACCGTATTGGTGAGCAGATTATCCGCCATTCCCGTTGCCAACTTCGCCAAGGTATTCGCCGTCAGGGGGGCAATCACCAAAACCTCCGCCCATTCCCCCAGTTCAATATGTAACGGTCGGGAATGGACGGGTTGCCAGAAGTTGGCATCGGTATAGGCCGGATGACGGCACAGGGTAGTCACCGTCAAGGGGGTAATGAATTCCTGGGCACCGCGAGTCAGAATTGCCCGGACCTGTGCCCCCGCTTTCCCTAGGGTGGAAATGGCATCACAAACTTTATAGGCGGCAATTCCCCCGGTGATGCCCAGCAGAATCCGTCTATGTTCAAATGAAGAAGGCACGAGGAGGTTTCCCCCCTGGATGCCTGTCCAATTAACGTCCTCACTCATGGTTCAGACTGAGCCTCAGAGGTTACCCTTCATCGTAAGGTTGCAAGTCCAACAAATAGATGTAAGGTTCAACGAGTTCTGGACGACGAAAGGCGATCGCACGTAGCAGATGCCAATCATTCAAGCCCTCAAACGGATCGGTATAATCATCCAGTTCAAGACGGATAGCGAGTTTCTCGATATCAGCCTCCGTCATCGAAGTAATATCCCGAGTGGAAATGGTCGTCGCTCCCATCGTTCGCCCCTCCATTATGTATGAGCACTTGGATCTAGCAAAGCAAGTCCGCTACAAGAGTAAATTGTACTCTAATTGACCGGGTTGCAACCTAAATCTTAAAGCTTATTAATATTAGTCGCTTCTGAGGCCGGAAAAATTTCCTCAATAAAGTGTTGCATCACCTCCATTTGTTCCGGCAAAATAGAGTGACCCATTCGCCATTCCCGATATTGCACCGCGACCCCCAAGGCTCGGAAGACTTCCCTTGCTTGATGAGCAGCGCTTAGGGGAACCACCGGGTCCTCGGTGCCATGCATGATTAAGGTGGGGGGGAGGCGATCGCCCATCGGTTGGGGTTCGCAGTGCAAGTAACCACTCATAGAGACTAAACCGGCTAAGGGTAATCGCAGTCCCACATCTAACGTCATCGCCCCACCTTGGGAAAAGCCGCTTAACACCGTTCGTTCCAGGGGAACGCCGGTACTCCCTTCGAGCGATCGCAGCCACATCGTCAACATTTCCTGACTTTCGGGTAACTTCTGATAATCGGGACTGTTCAGGTCATACCACATTCGGCCCTCCAGAACCTGGGGATGGGGAAAGGGCGCATCGGCAAAAAGAAACAGGAAGTCAGGGAAATTCAGCAGGGAGGCTAAGGGCGCTAAATCCTGGCTATTAGCACCCCATCCGTGGAGCATGACAATAATACCTGTCGGGGGGTTGTCGTTAGTCGGGGGAATGGCGATCGCTTCTAAAGACAAGGGAGAGTTCCTTTTATCTGAATATTTTGCACCCTCTATCTTAATATCCCCGAGGCTCTCCGTAGTAAGGACCAGAAACCGGGTTTCTGACCCAACTTTGTTGCTCATTGTCAAAAATGGGGTGAAGAAACCCGGTTTCTAACCTCTATTCCACGGGACCAGAAACCGGGTTTCTAGCCCAGCTTTGTTGTTCATTGCCAAAAATGGGGTGAAGAAACCCGGTTTCTAACCGCTGCCCTTGAGGGAAAGAAGGCCAAATCTCAGGAATTGCGAAATTAACAATTCTAAGGAATAATAAATTAAACTCAGGCTCGGTTTTTCTCTTGAAATAATTTTATCCGGGTTTATGCACCTGTCCTCCTCCAACTCCTGTACTCCGGGAATTCGCAGATTTGCACTCGCCCTTTTTTGTCTCGGGGGGATTGCGACCACGGGTCCCAGTCAAGCCCAAATCATTCCTGATACTACCCTGCCCATCAATTCCGTGGTTACCCCCAATGGCGCAATCTTGACCATTGATGGGGGGACTGCATCTGGAGGCAATTTATTTCATAGTTTTGAGCAGTTTAATCTCCCGATGGGGGAGACGGTTTTGTTTAATAATCCCCTAGAAATTCAAAATATCTTCACCCGAATTACGGGGGGTGGCGGTTCCACAATTGATGGATTAATTCAAGCGAATGGCATTGCCAATCTGTTTTTACTCAATCCCAATGGCATTATTTTTGGGCCCAATGCCACGTTAAATGTCGGGGGGTCGTTTGTGGCGAGTACGGCGAATGGGTTTACGTTTGCCGATGGGAGTCTGTTTACTGCTACTGGGGGGGAAGTTCAGGCCCCCTTGTTGTCGGTGACGGTGCCGGTGGGATTGCAATATGGGAGTAACCCCAGGGGAATTGAGGTGCAGGGGGCGAACTTGACGGTGCAACCGGGTCAAACTTTGGGATTGGCAGCAGGAGAGATAACGATCGCCTCGGGTCAATTACGCGCACCTGGGGGTCTTGTGGCGTTAAATGCGGTGGGGTCGTCAGGGGCGACTGCCCTGAATTTCGAGAATGCTGCGGTGACGTTGTATCAGACTCCAACCGGGGAAACCCAGATTCCTCGCGGGGATATTTCTCTGAGCAATAATAGTGTACTCTCGGTGATTAGCAATGATGGCGGGGAGATTTCCCTTCAGGGACGCAATATCCAGCTATCTGGAGGGAGTCGAATCATTGCCGGGATTGAGACTCAGCAAGGGGGACCTAATGCCCAAGGGGGAGAGATTACCCTGGATGCTACCGGCGCGATTACCCTCACCCAAGGCAGTGCGATCGGTAACCAAGTCGGGTTTGATGCTACCGGCAATGGCGGAAATGTCACCGTCACAGGAGAATCTCTCTCCCTGAGTGAGGGTTCGCAACTGAGTGCAGTGGTCAAAAATGGCGGGGGAAATGCGGGTCAGGTGGTGATTCAGGTGGCCGAGGGATTAACCCTGACGGGGAGAGAAACGGGCATTTTTAGTCTAGTAGAATTGGGGGTGGGAAGAGCGGAACGCAGAGGGGTTGGGAACAGTGGCGGAATTGAGATTCAAGCGGGAACGGTTGCTTTAACCAATGGCGCACAAGTCCAGTCGATCGCCCAAAATGATGGAAATGCCGGACGGGTGGCCATTCGCACAACCGATGGGGTGAGTCTTTCCGGTGCAGGGACGGCGATTTTTAATGCGGTGGGTCAGACGGGAATTGGCAATAGTGAGGGGATTGAGATTGAAGGGCGATCGCTCGTTCTGAGTGAGGGGGCTCAAGTGATTTCCCAAACTCAGGGGATTGGCAACGCGGGTACAATCGTTTTAAAGGTGAGGGAGGGAGTTTCCCTGACGGGCAGTAATACCAGTATGTTTAACAATAGTGCCGGAAACGGGAACAGCGCTGGGATTGAAGTGAATACTGGAACCCTCTCCATGACTGGGGGCGCACAAATCCAGGCTCTTGCCTCGGGATTGGGAAATGCCGGTCCTGTCAAAATTAACGCCAATGATGCTGTTACCCTCAATGGGGTGAGAACGGGGATTTTGAGTACCGTTGCCTCCGGGGTGAGTGAGGGAAATAGTGGGGGAATTGACATTCAGGCGCGATCGCTCTTGATGAGTGCGGGCGCTCAATTGGTGGCGGCGACCTTTGGAGAGGGAAATGCGGGTCCTGTTTCGATCCAAGTGCGAGAAAATATTACTCTAACCGGCGCAAATACGGTAATTTTTAGCAGTATCGGGTCAATACAGAGTTCTCCCTTTTCCTTGATTAGCACAGTTCCCCCGATCGCCTCGGGAAGAAGTAGCGGGGGAGTTCAGATGACGGGGCGATCGCTGGTGATGAGTGAAGGCGCACAAATTGTCGGCAGTACCTTTGATTCGCAACCGGGTAATGCAGGCAATATTCAGATCCAAATGACGGACCAAATTTCCATCCAGGGCAATGACACCCAGCGCAATCCCATCCCATCTGCACCGATTATCGCGGTTACCCCGGTAGTGCCACTGAGTCTGGTCGAAGATCTGTCCGTCGTAATTATTGACCCAACCACGACCCCGACTCCGACCCCGGGAGACCCGAGTCCTCCGACTCCTCCGGCCCCGACTCCCCCTCCCCCGTCCAATATAAGTGAGGAAGGTGCGACAACGGGAATTTTTACCACCGTAGAAACCAATGCTCTGGGAAATGCCGGAAGTATTAATCTCCAATCCCGGACCCTAGAAGTGAGCCAAGGTGCTCAAATCCAAACCCTGACGCGAGGGCGAGGGAATTCTGGGGACATCCAGATTCAAGTCTCCAATGCCGTTCTCACTGGGGTGAATACCTTGGGAGATTTTAGTGGGTTGGCGAGTACGGTGGAGGCGGGTGGAGTCGGCAATGCGGGAGATATTCAGATTAATGCGGATACTCTTTCTGTGACGGGGGGTGCGGGAATTCAGGCCCTCACCCGAGGAACGGGAGACTCTGGTGAGATTCGCCTGAATGTTACCCAGGGAATGACGGTGAGTGGCAGAAGTCCCGATGGGAGTTTTACCTCCGGAGTGTTTAGTAGTACGGAGGAGGAAGCGGTGGGGTCTGGAGGTGGGTTAACCATCGCCACGGACCGATTACAGGTATCCGATGGGGCCTTGTTGAGTGCGCGCTCAACCACGGGGTTTCCCAGTGGTGAGATTGTGGTGAGGGCGAATCGAATTGACCTGAGCAACGATAGCCAAATTCTCACCAGCGCAACGGGGACAGGTGCGGCAGGGAGTATCACCTTAACCGCAGGGGACCGGGTGAGATTGAGCGATCGCGCGGTGTTATCCTCGGAAACCGCCAGTGGCGATCGGGGCAATATTATCCTGCGATCGCCGGACCTGATTTTACGCAATAATAGTCAAATTACCACCAATGCCACGGGGACGGGAACCGGCGGAAATATTATCCTCAATACGGATAATATTGTGGCGATTAATAATAGTAACATCAGCGCCAATTCTGAACAAGCATCCGGGGGTCAAGTTATTATTAATACCCAAGGAATTTTTGGTGCTCAGGCGCGCCGAATTGGCAGTTCTAACACCAGTGATATTACCGCAACTTCGGCTCAAGGTCCACAATTCGATGGGATTGTTGAAGTGAATAGACCGGAAGTTGACCCCACATCCGGGTTAGTGGAATTACCGGCAAATCTGGTGGATCTGACCAATGTGGTGGCGCAGAGTTGTTCCGCTGAAAATACCTCTGAAAGTAGCTTTGTGGTGACAGGCAGAGGGGGTTTACCGCCGAGTCCAAATGATGCGATCGCCCCAGAGTCTCCCTTAATTGATTTAGGTCACTCTGACCCCGCAACCCGATCGAACTCCACGGAGGGATTACCGCGCCAATGGAGTGCAACGGGACTCAATTCGGGGGAAAATTCCCCGGAATTGGTAGAAGCGCGGGGTTGGTCTCGGGATAATCAAGGTAAAATAAAGCTAGTGGCGGAAGTGCCAATCCGAGAACTGCGGCAACCGTTTAGGATTGTACCGCCCCAGTGTAACCGATGAGCAAGAGGGAATCAGAATAACGATGAGAAGGCGCGATCGCCAGAATGTATTCAGTCGGATCGGGCAGAGTTTCCGCTTTGGTTTATCCGCTTTTAAGTATAGCAAAAGAGCGGTGCAATTAGTTTGGAAAACCAGCCCAATTTTAACATCAATTGTAGCAATTCTCACCGGAATTGCTGGATTATTACCGGCAGGAATTGCCTATCTGGGGAAGTTAATTATCGATAGCGTCGTCACCGCAGCGAGTTCCGGGACGGGACCCCAAACGGCGCTGATGTATGTGGGATTTGAGGCGATCGCTGTGATGATGTTGACCCTCTGTCAGCGTGGGTTGAGTGTTTGTCAATCCCTGTTGCGCGTCCTCCTGGGACAAACGGTGAATGAATTAATTTTAGAAAAAGCATTGACCCTTTCTCTATCCCATTTTGAAGATTCTGAAGTGTATGACAAAATGACTCGGGCCCGACGAGAGGCATCGAGTCGTCCCCTGAGTTTTGTGAATCGCACTTTTGGGTTAGTGCAAGAAAGTTTGGGGTTGGTGGCGTATGGAGGATTGTTGTTGCAGTTTTCCGGATGGGTGGTTGTGGTCCTGGCGATCGCTGCGATTCCGCCGTTTTTAGCGGAAACCAAGTTTGCTGGTGCCGCTTTTCGGGTTTTTAAAAGGCGATCGCCAGAAACCCGGGAACAAATTTATTTAGAAACCCTGATTGCGCGAGAAGATTATGCCAAAGAGGTGCAACTGTATCAACTCGGACCCGTGTTTCTGAATCGATATCGGAATATCTTTCATCGCTTGTATCAGGAAGACCGAAATTTAACCTTGCGGCGAGGATTTTGGGGATATGTGCTAGGGTTGCTGAGTAGCTTGGCATTTTATGGAACCTACGCCTGGATTGCGATCGCTGCCATTTCTGGACGCATCACCCTGGGAGATATGACCATGTATTTAATGGTATTTCGCCAGGGACAATCCAGCTTTTCTGCAACCTTGAGTGCGATCGGGGGAATGTATGAAGACAACCTCTATTTATCCAACTTGTATGAATTTTTAGAACAAGAGATACCCCAGGCAGAAGGGAGTGCCAACCGAGGACCCATTCCTCAAGATGGTGTCCGATTCCAGAACGTTTCCTTTACCTATCCCGACGCCACCCAACCCGCCTTAACCGACATCACCTTTCATTTAAAACCCGGAGAAAAACTCGCCTTAGTCGGCAAAAATGGGTCGGGAAAAACCACCTTAATCAAATTACTCACCCGCCTCTACGAACCCTCATCCGGTGAAATTCTCCTCGATGGATTAGACTTGCGCGAATGGGATATCAACCACTTACGACAGCGCATCGGCGTCATTTTCCAAGATTTTGTGCGCTATCAGTTCCTCGTCGGCGAGAATATTGGGGTCGGTGATGTGGATAGTTTAGAAGACGAAAACCGTTGGAAAACTGCCGCTGAAAAAGGCATGGCGGAACCCTTCATTGCCACTTTACCCCAGGGATTTTATACCCAACTCGGACGCTGGTTTAAATCGGGAACCGAACTCTCCGGAGGACAATGGCAAAAAATTGGTCTTTCTCGTGCTTTTATGCGAATCAAAGCTGATATTTTAGTCTTGGATGAACCGACATCAGCAATGGATGCGGAAGCCGAATTTGAAATTTTTGAACGGTTTCGGCGCTTGGCAAAAGACCGGATGGTTTTATTGATTTCCCATCGATTTTCCACCGTTCGTATGGCGGATATGATTATTGTTTTAGAATCAGGTAAACTGATAGAAAGCGGCACTCATACCGAGTTAATGCAAGCTGAGGGACGCTATGCAAAATTATTTACCCTCCAAGCTGCGGGATATCAGTAATCGGAGAATGGAGAAGCAAAAAACAGTAAGAATTTTAGCATTTTTTTATCTATTATTTTCCATTTTAGGGCAAAATTGCAAAGGGAGACAAGTTCTGATGTTTACTCTCTAATTGAGGCGGAACTCCATTGGGAAAATCTTCAGCGATCGCCTCTTCTAAGCGTTGAATTCGGTTATCGGGATTGGGGTGTGTACTCAGAAATTCTGGGGAGGGTGAACCCGATTGTGCATCACCAAGAATTTCCATGACTTCAATCATGCCTCTGGGGTCATAACCCGCTTCTGCCATGAACTGTACTCCGAGGCGATCGCTTTCTAGTTCCGCCTCGCGTCCATATTGCAAAGCAATCATTTCATTAGCAACTCGGGCGATCGCAGCAGTTTGTCTCCCGCCTCCTTGTTCGTCGGTGGTGGCAATTCCCACTGCGGTGACTAGGGTGGAACCGAGTTCCCGTTTGGCTAAATGTTCTGCACCATGTCGCGCCACCACATGACCAATTTCATGACCTAAAATTCCCGCTAGTTGCGATTGGGAATTCAGCCGTTGCAGTAACCCATTGGTAATAAAAATTTGCCCGCCTGGAAGTGCAAACGCATTGACGGTTTCTGAATCCTGAAGCACATGAAATTCAAAGGGATATTCCGATTGGGAAACCACCGATTGTTCGACAATTCGCTGACCCATCTGCTGGACCGCTTGCTGCACCGAAGTATCCGGGTATAAACCCCCAAATTGTTGCGCCAGTTGTCCTCGGGTTTGTAATCCGAGTTGCACCTCTTCCGTGGGAGATAAGCGGATGCGTTGCTGTTCTCCCGTAATTGGGTTTTCCACTTGGGTTGTACAGTAACTCAAGACCCCCACTAGCCCAATCACAAATCCAATTAATAGCCGAAATAGTTGCCGCGTCACTGCTGTTTCCAAACTCTATAATTGGGAAAATAACAGATCTATTTTACGGGGTCACTCTATCTGAAGGTGAATTATAGCTTGAGTTGACCGCATCTTTAGATAGAGTTTCTCCCACAAAAAAACCCCCAAGTTGACCTCTGGGGGTTGAGAGAACCGCAGCAGTACCGTTAGGCGGTTTTGAAAAAGCGAATGATTTCTCGAACATGATCGAGGAATTGTCCATCGGTGGTTAATTGAGCGATCGCATTCTGTGCTTCTTTCTTCAGCGCATCATGTTCCGCCTGATTCGTTGAACGCAAGGTTTCCACCGAGGAGGCAATTTGACTTAAATCTTGGCGCAATGCCGCCGCTTGACGGTTTTTATTGGAGGCCCAGGAATCCGCTTTATTTTCATCTAAACTATCAGAGATATATTTAATTTGCTCTTCTAAAATAAAAACGCGATCGCGCAATTCTAAAACATCTTCTCGGGGATATTTAAACTCTCGGCGAATCATGCTTAACCGGGTGGCAATATATTCATAAGCCCGAATCACCGGACGTAATCCGGTTAGCAACAATGCCGCCACGGAACTGATATATCCCACCGCACTAATTCCGGTGGCGGCTAACCCATATAAAACTAAAGCAGAAATGATATGCAGGGCGATGGCAATCCACAGCGATCGTTTGGCAATTCGCTGAACATATCCCAACTGCTTGGCTTCAATGGGAATATTTTTTTCCTGGGATTGTTCCGCATCGGCGGCGACTTCCTTCGCTTGAAAATAAATATTCCAAGGAACCGTCACAATCACCACTAACCATAAGAAACTGGCCCCGCCAATCACCCAATCTAAAAAATTGCCCGCAGGGATATTTAACCAATTTAAAATTCCAAATGCCAACAGTAAAATGACCACCAACCCGAGGGAAAATCCACCGAAAAAGTTAAATCTCATAAAAGGCTTTGTTTGTGTTGATCGCCTCTAGTATGGCTACAATTTGCCGTCAATTTCTAGTGGATTGTGACAGTCTACAAATTGGCATAAGACCTGAAAAAATTTGTTTTAACCCGCACCCTAAAGGGTGGGGCTATACGGACAAAGCCCGCCTGCGCGGGCTAAAGCAATCTTTAACCCGCACCCTAAAGGGTGGGGCTATACGGACAAAGCCCGCCTGCGCGGGCTAAAGAGAAAATCGACGTTTTATAATACCAAATCCGGTTGTGAAAGCAATCTTTAACCCGCACCCTAAAGGGTGGG
>NZ_JAMXOT010000323.1 GCF_024220515.1 Oscillatoria sp. HE19RPO | reverse complement strand
TAATCTCACTCTCGGAGTCAGGTCAAGATGTCCCAGCTCGCCATCGTTGAAGTATTTGCCCAGCTAGAGGATTGCCGTCGTCAAGCCGGAAGGCGGCATCAACAAAGCCTATGTCTAGCCTTATTTACCCTTAGTGTTGCTGCGGGAAATCGTGGGTTTCTAGCGATTGGAGATTGGTTAAAGTCCTACCATGATGAGCTGGTGGAATTGTTCAAACCTGAGAAAAACCGCTTACCCTCCTATAGTACAATTCGACGAACATTACTACGAATTAGTGTAAAAAAATATTCGGACTGCCTCTCCCGTTTTTTTGGAATTGAGCCAATAGAGAGTGAAACCATTGCAGTTGATGGCAAAGTTTTACGAGGGTCTTATGAGGCCATCAGTGACAACCCTGATGTAGATTCTCATCCAGCAATTATGTTAGTAAGTGCTTACATTGTAGAACGAGGGTTAATTCTCGAACCCTATCAAGTTGATTCCAAAACCAACGAAATCACGGCCTTACCTGAGTTTATCAAAAACCTGGCTCTCAAGGGGGTAGTATTTGCTTTTGATGCAATCAGTACCCAAAAAAAACTGCTGAAATCATTATAGAAAGTGGAAATGACTACATCGGTGCACTCCTCGGGAACCAATCGGGTCTGCTTGAAGCAGTCCAAAAAAATTTTGAAGCAATTCAGACTCATGAATCGAACAATGTTGGACATGGGCGAGTTGAGAAACGCACGGTTAGTATTAGTAATCAGCTAGAGAATATTCCTGAATTTCCTGGAATAAGAACCCTAATTCGGATTATTTCATATCGCGAAATTCATCGAGCCAACATTATCGAAAGTAGCGTGGAAACTCGTTTTTATGTTTCTTCTTTGATGGCAAGTGCCGAACAATTTGACAAGCGAATTCGAGGTTATTGGGGAGTAGAAAACAAGGTTCATTATGTGCGTGATGTAACTCAAGGTGAAGATGCTTCTCGCATCCGGACAACCCCTTTAGTTCAAATTTGGACAGTTGCTCGAAATTTTGCACTTAATATATACCGCGATTATGGATTTAATAA
>NZ_JAMXOT010000026.1 GCF_024220515.1 Oscillatoria sp. HE19RPO | reverse complement strand
AATACGCCCCTACAGATACCTTCCTTTCAGTTGAACGGTTGGAGGATTTATATTTTGCAATCCCCTCAGCGGGAGTTTCTAGGGCGTCGGTACAGTAGACCTCTTGCAAAAAAAAGGATTGATCCCCCCAACCCCCCTTAAGAAGGGGGGCTTTAAAGAATTTTGAAAGAGGTCTAGTAAAGGTTAGAAACCCGGTTTCTGTCTTAATCTGTTGCTAATCATCTACATTTTTGGTAAGAAACCGGGTTTCTTGTCCTCGCCGATTTAATACTGTACCGACGCCCTAGTCCCATCAAACCATGATTTCAAGGTCCTTTTATGTTCAATCCTGAATCATGGGCGCAAGGGCGACAGTTTTGTTGTTATGAACAGTTCCAAATTATCCAGTTTTTGAGGTCTCAATTTGCGAAAGAAAAACGAATTAGTATCGCGAATAAATCTGCAAAACAAAACAAATGTCGCCACTCGCTTCTTAAAAATGTGGGTGACGCACCCGCTTGGCTTAGTTGCTCTTTTTGGTGTATAATGGTAAAACTGGTTAAGCTTAGAATCCTTACCAGTATGAGTTATGGACTGGTTTTATGCCGGTCCATTTTTTTTTCCCCCCATGAATGACTGACGGGGACTTATACAGAACTCTTCACTGTCCAGATGACTCAGAACAACATTAAATCAGAAACAGCAACCTTACCAGGCAATCAGACCATTTAGTGCGAAGCGCTGCCAGAATTTTCAAGGCGCTGAGGATGAGCGCTTCTGTCTGATGAGTGATTCTGGACTCTCGGCAACGAAACTCGCCATAAAAATTTCCCGGTCAAAAAGCGCTTCTCTATTTGCGGGAATGATTCCAGAACTTCCTCTCAAACCCTTGATTTGAAAGCAATACAACTGCAAAACCGGCCTAAATTTTCATCAAAAATCTGCGGGGTTCCAGTGGCCCCTGAGCATTAATTCTGTGAAATTTTCATAAATCAGCCAAAAAAACGCATAAAAACTCGAATCTCTCCCTAGAGATAGATATAGAATCCTATTAAGATATTGCGCTCATGTATTTACAACGTTCAGGAGAATTCATCCCAACCCAGTTCTGGGAAGCGTTTTTTCATCGAGTCCACCCTGCTTTTAGCCCTGACCCGATGTACCCCGCCCGATCGCACCACGGCGATCGCCTCCTTTAATCGCTTCCCACTCACCACTTAAAAAGCAGATGGACACCCAAAATACTCAACCTCTTATCCCCACGTTCCTCTCGTCGAAGACCCTGCGACTTGAGCAAATTTGCCAGTCCCAGTTTCAACCGCGAAACTACTTCAACGAAGTGGCAATGGAGGAACTCGCCGCTAGTATCAAAGAGCATGGTATCCTGCAACCCCTACTCGTGCGCCCGATCGCCGGGAATCAGTACGAGTTAGTCGCGGGAGAACGTCGGTATAAAGCCGCTCAAGCTCTGGGATTAACGGCAGTGCCGGTAACAGTCCGGGAAATGACCGATCCGGAAGTGCTACAGTACGCCTTGGTCGAAAATTTACAACGGGAGGATTTGAATCCCGTTGAAGAAACCGAGGGGATTTTACAACTGCTGGAAATGCGCCTGCAAAAGGACCGGGACTGGATTATCTCCCTGCTCAACTATATCGCCAATGGCAAACGGGGACTTACGGACATCGCTGTCCGTAATCGTGAACAACAGTTGATTCAAGAGGTGTTTGCCACCATCGGCAGGAGGATCACTCCCGAATCGTTCCGAGTTCATCGCCTGCCGTTGCTGAAGCTTCCTCCGGAGTTGTTTGAAGCACTGCGCTATGGACGGATTAAGTGGACCAAGGCGAAGGAAATTGGCAAGTTAGAGTCCGAGTCTGAGCGGTTGGCACTCCTAGAACGGGCGATCGCTCAGTCTCTGAGTCTGCGACAAATTCAAAAAATCGTCCGGGAGAAAAAAACACCCAGAGATTCAGCGCAACAACAACGCGAGGTGGAAGGACTTCTGCAAAAATTTACCCAGTTTAAGGCATGGGAGAACCCAGATAAGCGCTCTAAAATGGAGTCTTTGCTAACGGAGCTAAAACAACTCATCACAGAACAGGATTGAATAAGTCGGGGGTTACAGTCAACCCCTTATTGTTAAACTTTTATTTTAATTAGCGAGGTAAGATTAGCGCTTAATCACACCATAGTTTCTTTGCCCATTTTTTTTATAATGAGGCGGATAAACCTGATGTTTCCATTGATTTGAAACTGTAGTGGCTAGGTTTAAATAAACTATCATACTTTATTCCAGACTCCCCCTTTCACCCGTGAATGAGAGGGGGAGCATTGGCTTGGAGCAAATCTGGATTTGGGCTTAACCTGATAGAGGGTGTGATTTTTAGTATTTGATAAAACCACGTTTCCCCCAAAAAATAAGGGGAGTAAACTTACTTTGATGTAGCTAAAAAGACAAAAACATCTCAACCGACTTAGAGACTCATGTCGTAGTTAATTTAGGTTAATATAAACCGCTTTCAATCCAGGTATTAAAAATATTAAGTTTTGTAAATTTAAAAAAATATCCTGGCTTTTTCTGTTAATATAAAAAAGCCAGGATATTCCTAGGCGTGAAATAAGAGATGCAAGCTCTTGATTCCACTGATCCGTATCTCATCATACATTATGAAAGCAAAATTCGCCATTACGTCCATGTTGACGGCTGCGGCAGTTGCGATCGGCGCAACCTTCACCCTCCAGCAGCCTGCGCAAGCGAGTACCCGGTTTGTTTGTGCGCGGTACATTAACGGTCCCCTCACTGGAGTCCCGGTGACGGCGGCAGTCAATGACCAAACGGGTCGAGCCATTCCTGTGATTAACTGGGTTTCTCGCCATTTCGATGGTTCGGGCTATACTCCGGAACGTCGGTGTCAGGAAGTCTCGTCGCGGTTCCAATCCGCTTATGTGAGTGGACAGCTCAATTTCGTCACCACGGGCATGAGAAATGGTCAACCCGTCATTTGTACGTCTAGTGCGTCGGGGGGACCTTGTAGCGATATTCTCTACACCCTGAAACCGGGTTCTGATGCCAGTCAAACGTTGCAACAACTGTTTGACATCCAAATGGGTCGTGCCGGGGCTGGACCGCTAAATGAATCGGAGTCTCGTCCGTACCTGGATATGAACCGCTTCCTGAGTGAAGCCCCCTCTGTTTCTCCGAGTGATTTGGATCTCGGAATGGGAAATAGTGGCCCTACCAGCTCGCCCGGAGCCACTGAACCGGCAACAACCCAACCTAGTGGCGGGATGGCTTGGTAAATCTGATGAATGATTGGCGTTTAGTGACGCTGAGTGCTTGTATTGGCAGTTTGTTTACCTTGCTGCCACTACCGGCATTTTCTGAGGGAACTGTGAGATTGGATCTCACCCCCAGCGTCTTACCGGAATCTGTTTCTAATAGACTCTCGACGGAACAATTACAACAGTTGGCCCAATCGATTACGGTCAAAATCTTTTCGGGCGATCGCAATAATGGTTCGGGGATTGTCATTCAACGGCAAGGACAAGAGTATAGCGTGGTCACCAATGAACACGTTTTAACCCTAGGAACTCCCTACCGGATCCAAACGCCAGATGGTCGCTTTCATGAGGCGACCGTTGCCCGAGGGTTTAATTTCAATGGTCAAGATTTGGCGGTGTTGCAATTTAGTGCGAATGCGGACTATGCCGTAGCATCCCTTGCCAATTCCTCCAGTTTAAATGTGGGCGATGATGTGTTTGCGGCGGGATTTCCCTTTGGCGCGAATCCCGATCGCCGCTTGGGTTTTGTCTTTACCCAGGGCCAAATCACTCTGTTAAGCGATCGCGCTGTCAATGGCGGATATCAGATTGGATATACCAATGACGTTCAAAAAGGCATGAGTGGGGGTCCTGTTTTAAATCGGCAAGGTCAGGTGGTGGCAATCAATGGAATGCACGCCTATCCATTATGGGGAGATCCGTATGTCTTTCTGGATGGTACAAGACCTGATTCCGCCATCCGCGAAATCATGACGCGATCGAGTTTGGCGATTCCGATTGACAGCTTTAGACAAGGTGCGATGGGATTGTCATTTCCCCTAGAAACCCAAACCGCTAAACTTAACCCATTTTTACCTCCTTTGGGGTTAGATTATCCCTCGGAAAGCTCAGGTATGGGAGATTTGGTCCCTTTGGACAATTTTCATGAGGAACATCTGCCGGCTGCCTCTGTTGCTCCCAGTTCTGGGTGGACAACTGAGTTTGGTGACGTGGTTCCTTTGGACAACTGGGAAGGCGGAAATTCGGTGCGATCGCAGATGCCTTTCCACGAGTCTGAGTCATTCCCCTCTAACCCAATTTCCCCGACGTTGGAACAATCGGATTTAGCGCCAATTGAGGGAAATTCTCAGCCGGGAAGACTCTGGTAAAGCCTCTATAGCAAAGGAGTTTTAAATTCAGGGGTTGCAGTCATTTTGAGGCCATACTTTAAGCCAGTAAAGAACTTACGCATCAACCCTAAATCTTGTCAGGTTGATTCGAGAATCAATCCTACATTTAGAGCTTGATATTAAATCATGCGTAAGTTTGAAAGTAGAAACAATCGGGTGTTGACAATTCAGGGGAAAAGGGACCGAAAGCATGGGTTGATTGTGACTGCATCCCTTTTACAGAAAAGTACAGTTGATGTGGTGTAGTGAAGATAGGTGTAACCATGAGATTTGAATATGCACTTCAGGCTGCCTTGTTCGGGACTACGGCTGCACTGGTGATCATGCAGCCGCCCATAGCAAACGCTTTAACCAGTGAAGAGGTCCAGACCATTGCCCAACAGATTACGGTAACAATTAACCCAGGCGCAAGAAATGCAGGGTCAGGGTTTATTATTGCGCGCGACGGGAATACTTACTATGTGCTAACGGCACGTCACGTGGTAGAAAATCTAGATGGATATCTAATTATGACCGGTGATGGAGAGAGATATACTTTCGAGCAGGATGAGTATTCCACAAGGGTTCGGAAAATTTATGAGAAAGATTTAGCAGTCGTGCAGTTTACGAGCGATCGCGATTATCCAACGGCCCGACTCGGGAATTATGATTTGCAAAGACGGGAAAATGTCCTCGCGGGTAGAACTGATTTGGTGTTTGTGTCCGGTACTCCCGGTGCGGGACAACAAGTGGAACAAGCGCCGGTAGAAGGCGATCGCTTGTTGAGCCCGGGGCTGAGAATGCCATTAGATATGGCCTCGGGATTAGCCAAACAATCGATTCAAGAAGGGTATCAACTGTTTTATACCAGTGATACCTATCCGGGGATGAGCGGTGGGCCGGTTTTAGATTCTAATGGACGAGTGATTGGCGTTCATGGGCGATCGGAAGGGGAATTCCTGGCTGAACCAGAATCGGGAAGCAGTGACTTTCGGGTAAAAGCTGGGTTTAGCCAGGGAATTCCGATTTCGATATTTCTGGATTTTGCAGATGAAGTCGGCATCGAGCGATCGCAACTGACCCTAGAATCCACAGCCCCAACTCCCCTGGAACAACAAGATGTAGGCTCCCTAGAATCCTTGTTTATACCCAAGTCGGGACTCTCGGATTCCCGAGAATGGGTTAATCATGGCAATAAACTCTGGCGATTAGCTAATTTATATCAATATTACGGAGATTCCCAATCGGAGCAACTGAAACAGCGCGCATTCCAGGCTTATAATAAAGCCGTTGAACTGAGCCCCAATTTTTATCAAGCCTGGTATGGTCGGGGTAATCTGTTGTTTGAATTGGGAGAGTTGAATGATGCACTCAGTTCTTACAGTCGTGCCATTGAAATTTTCCCTTATGAGGAAAAACGGCAAGAACACCAAAGCTTGGTTAACCCGACCAACAAAGAAGAAAACGACCGATTAAATGCCCTCAATGGTGAGTTGGGATTTTATGCAACTTTATGGCGGTATAAAGGAATAATTTTGTCCAAGCTAAGACGCCATGAAGAAGCGGTTCAAGCCTTTAATCGGGTCAATGAAATTCAGGAAATGGATTACATTTCCTGGGATTTGCGGGGGATGTCTTTATTAGCCTTGGGTGAAAATGAAGGGGCCTTGGAATCCTTTGACCAAGCCCTTCTGATTAATCCGGATGAATATTCCCATGCTTGGATTCATCGAGGACTGGCTTTAGGGGCAATGAATAATCTGGAAGAGGCGATTCAAGCCTACAATCGAGGCATTGAGATTCAGCCCAATACCTATCAAACTTGGATGAGTCGGGCGAGTCTCATTAATACATTTTTGCAGCAGAATCAAGACGACCCCTCAGCTTTGGATCGAGCGCTGGCAATTCAGCCTGATGAAGCTTATGCATGGCATCGGCGAGGGTGGGGACAATTAAGTTTACAGAATCATCAGGATGCGATCGCAGCTTTTGATCGGGCGATCGTTAGCAATCCTGAAGATGCCGCCGCTTGGACTGCGAAAGGGATGACGTTATTGATGGAAAACCGCTATGACGAAGCAGCAGATGCTTTTGCACAAGCCCACAAACTTGACCCCAATAACACCTATCTCCAGGAAGTTCGCGATGCCATATCTGACTTAAACAACAATCCCTAACTAACTCCTGAGATATGAGTTCCGGTTGAGATCTAAAAGAATTCAGGAGTGGGAGCAAGATGCTCCCTACTACAACAAGGGAGCATCTTGCTCCCACTCCCTTGAGGAATTCTCCAGTTTATTTAGCCCCGCTATAGTTACTGTTCAAATGCCCCCTAATATTTTACCCTGGTTGGGTCCCCTGAACCGTAAAGTTTCAGGCGGATTTGAGGATACATGAACCTACAACTCTGGGTAAAAACAGGAGCGCCATATTGGGATAGATATTCTCTCCATTATTTCCTATAAATCAGTGAGGAGTGACCCCTTGAAACCGCTAAAAAAACCTATCGATCTAATTCCCCATCAACGCCCATTTACCCAGAGGCGATGCATCGAGATCGCCCTTTCTCTATTCGGCATTACCTTACTCCACAATACCCCGATCCTTGCCAATCCCCTAGAGGAGGCTTCCGCCTTATCACCTCTTTTGGAAATGGATTCAGAGTTCAACTCCCGTGAAGTTTCAACCCAAATAATCACAACTCGGCCCACTTTACCAATAATTCCCTTAGTCGAGAATTCGGTCAGCGAAACACCGCTGATTGATAGCCAATTCAACCCCACTTTATGGGGTCAAACACCACAATTTGTCGCCCAAGACCCTCCCCTCCCCGAACCCACCTCACCGGGAACCACTGGAAGTCCCGACGAAACAGAAGAGTTGCGGCAACAGTGGCAATTGCCTTTACCTCCGACAACCTTCGTTCCCATCGAACCCCCAACCGTTACCATCAGACGAGGAGGGACGACTCGGGTTGCGCCGGGTTCCAGTTCCATTTCCCCTACTGCCTTGGGTCCAGGATTTGGACAATTTTTCTGGGGTGCTGGATTTCAACATAGAACCCGATTTACCGACTCCGCCGATGGCACAATTTCTACTGGATTTGGGCTAGGAAATCCCCGCCGAACTGTGGGGTTGCAAACCACCGTCACAGTCCTAGATTTGGTGTCTAATAGAAGCTACGATGATGGTTTTATGAAACGAGGTAGCATCAGTTTCAAACTCCATCGCCTACTTCCCAATGACTTTGCCGTCGCAGTGGGAGTTGAAAATGCTATTGTTTGGGGCTTTACTGATGCGGGAACTAGCACTTATGGCGTCGTCACAAAAAGATTCCAACTGCGGGAGAGTTCGGAAGAACTATTTAGCCGAGTTACCGTATCTCTAGGATTAGGTAATGGTCGATTTCGCTTTGAAGATGACTTCAATAATGATGTAAATACAGTGAATGTATTTGGCAGTGTGGGGGTGCGAGTTCACCCACAAGTCTCTGCGATCGCCGACTGGAGTGGCCAAGATTTAACCCTGGGCGCTTCGATTGTTCCCTTCAGAAATATTCCCCTCGTCCTGACTCCCGCCATTGCCGATATTACCGGAAGCGCGGGGGATGGTGCGCGGTTCCGATTGGGAGTCGGGTATAGTCACTTTTTCAGGTTTTAAGTCGGAGAAATACACTAAATTTATGACTATTAAAATCTTCTCATTGCGTCACAATCTTAGCTTATTCATTGGGGCTATTCTAATTTTAGGATTCATCCCCGCTTCCGTTCACGCTTTTAGTGATGAAAACCCACCAGAATCGAATATAAGCGATGAGGTTCTCCCCGAAACCGAAACTGAAACGGATGACCCAGATGAGGAAGATACACCCCAAATTGAAGAAACAGAAAATATAAAGCCACCAGAGGAGGAACTGCCTCCAGATAATCAGACACCGGAAGAATCTCCAGGAGAAACGGAAACAATTGACGCGGTAGAAGGTACCCCAACTATCGAAGCAGCCCCTGATATTAATCAACAAAACGGCCAGGAAAGTACAGCAGAAACTGAAGGGGAAACCTCTGTAGAAATCGAGGGAGAAACCGGCCCCGAAAGCACGGCAGAAACTGAAGGGGAAACCTCTGAGAATGTGGGAGGAAGTACCTCGGAACCTTCCATAAATCCCCCCATAGACGCTCCAAATGTTGAAGTTGGATTCTCTACTGAAGTGACCAATGCAGTTAATCAGACAGCCGAAAACATCATCGAGCAATCCTCTTTATCCACTGGACAGGTTGATATCAGTGTAGGAGATTTAGGTGCGGGAGGAGGCGGTGACTCATCAGTCTCAAACACTTTAATAACTATAGTAACGGGGTCTTCTGCGGTAGATAGTGCCAACTTGAACGTCTTGGTTCAAGGGTTGCTACAAATCCTAGGTGCGCCATCCCGGGAGGTAGCTGAACAATTAGTGAGAAGCTTGCTCGGACTGCTCAAAGATGGTAAGGTTGACCCGAGACGGTTATGGGCGGCGATTAATGCGTATAATGCGTTTATTCAGGCGAGTAGTCCAGAATTTCTGGAAAATCCACCCATTGAGTTGGTGATGATTCGAGCCCTTTTATCGGATTTAGTGGAAGCGGCGATCGCCGCTGATATTCGATCGCGCAATTAAACGGCGATCGACAGGGGTAATTCATCAATTACCCCTGTTTTAAGTTTCTCTATTTTGCTCACATCGTATCTACGGTTGATTGCCATCGCCCCGCCCACCCCATGTCCAAAAAAAATAGCCCGCCTAAACGGGCTTTCAGGAAGAGGCAGGATTAACCCCACCTCTCTTCCTATACAGGATAATACTATCCTACTTCGTTTCAGAGAACTCAGCGTCGATGACATCTTCATCAGAACCGCCAGAGGGAGGTGTGCCAGCGCCGCCGTCATTATCATTCGGGGGGCCACCTTCAGCGCCGCCAGATTGTTCGTAGATCTTGCTACCGATCGCATACAGCGCTTGTTGCAACTCAGTCATTTGAGACTTCATCTGCTCCAAATCATCCTTGGCGATCGCATCCTTAAGCGCCTGAATCAAATCCGTAACCTTCGTCTTCTCATCCGCCGGGACCTTATCTCCCAACTCACTCATCTGCTTCTCAGCTTGATAAGTCAACGAATCCGCTTGGTTCTTCAGATCAATCTTCTCGCGACGTTCCTTATCTGCCGTAGCATTCGATTCCGCTTCCCGGACCATCCGTTCCACTTCATCCCCAGGCAAGGTACTCGCACCTGTGATACTGATCGACTGTTCCTTCCCAGTCCCCTTATCCTTCGCATGGACATTCAGGATCCCGTTCGCATCAATATCAAAGGTCACTTCAATTTGAGGAACCCCACGCTGTGCCGGGGGAATACCATCTAAGCGGAACGTTCCCAAACTCTTGTTATCGTTCGCCATCTCGCGTTCCCCTTGCAGAATGTGGATTTCCACATTCGTTTGACCATCCACTGCCGTGGAGAACACTTCCGATTTCTTCGTCGGAATCGTGGTGTTGCGAGGAATAATCTTGGTCATCACGCCACCCAAGGTTTCCACACCCAGGGAGAGGGGAGTCACGTCAAGCAGCAGAATGTCTTTAACTTCCCCTGCCAGCACACCCGCTTGAATTGCAGCACCCACAGCCACCACTTCATCCGGGTTCACGGTTTGGTTCGGTTCTTTACCCAGAACCTTTTTCACCAGTTCTTTCACTGCCGGAATCCGAGTAGAACCCCCGACGAGGACCACCTCATCGATCGCACTCTTGTCCAACTTCGCATCGCGAACCGCATTTTCTACGGGAATGCCGCAACGGTCAATCAAATCTGCTGTCAGTTCCTCAAACTTAGCCCGAGTCAAGGTGGTATCTAAGTGCTTCGGACCTTCTTGGGTAGCCGTGATAAACGGCAGGTTGATTTCCGTTTGAGTCACGCTAGAGAGCTCAATTTTGGCCTTTTCAGCCGCCTCAGTCAACCGTTGCAGGGCTTGCTTATCCTTGCGCAGGTCGATGCCTTCTGCTTTGCGGAATTCTTCAGCTAAGAAGTCCACAATTTTTTTATCGAAGTCATCCCCACCCAAGTGGGTATCTCCAGAGGTGGCGAGCACTTCAAACACGCCATCGCCGACTTCTAAGATGGAAACGTCGAAGGTCCCACCCCCTAAGTCAAACACCAGAATCGTTTCATTACTCTTCTTGTCTAACCCATAAGCCAGAGAAGCGGCAGTCGGTTCGTTGATAATCCGCAAGACTTCAATCCCGGCAATTTTCCCGGCGTCTTTCGTCGCTTGACGCTGAGAATCGTTGAAATAGGCGGGAACGGTAATCACCGCTTGGGTGACTTTTTCCCCAAGGTAGGTGCTGGCATCATCCACCAGTTTCCGCAGCACTTGAGCGGAAATTTCTTCGGGAGCATATTGCTTGCTTAAGGCAGGACAATCGAGCTTAACGTTGCCATTGATGTTGAGGACTTTATAGGAAACCTCGGTGGTTTCGTGAGTGACTTCGGTATGTTTGCGTCCGATGAACCGCTTGACGGAATAGAAGGTGTTTTCCGGGTTCATCACCGCTTGACGCTTGGCGATTTGACCCACGAGGCGATCGCTGTTTTTGGTGTAAGCAACCACCGAAGGGGTGGTGCGGAAACCTTCTGCGTTAGCGATAACGGTGGGTTTACCCCCTTCCATCACGGCGACGCAAGAGTTTGTGGTTCCTAAGTCAATTCCAACTACTTTACCCATAGGGATGTTTTACTCCAATTTACTACTAACAAAGGGTTTGGGCTGATTTAGCCCAGTTTATTTGGGCGATCGGACCAACTGCACGAGAGCAGTTTTTCCAGATTGAATATTTTTTAAGCCTACCAATCTATATGGTGTGGGCGGTTGGGCTTCTATTGAAGGGGAGTTTACCGAACCTCGTTAGGGACGGTTTACCGAGAAAGCAGGCTTAAGGGGTGTTTTTGTGGGCCGATCGCCGGTAATTTTTAGGTCTGTACTATCCGCTTGGCGATCGGCCCTTCTTCCCACCCTTGTCCCGGAATCCATTGAACCTCCGGATTTAGGGTAAGGGGATTCCAACAAATAAATCATCCTTGCTTTGATGCGATCGCACCTAACAAGGCTCTTTTAGCCCGCGCAGGCGGGCTTTGTCCGTGTAGCCCCAGGCTTGAGCCTGCGGGTTTTTTGAAGGTTTTATTTTTTGG
>NZ_JAMXOT010000025.1 GCF_024220515.1 Oscillatoria sp. HE19RPO | reverse complement strand
GGGGGTTCAATAGAGAGTACGTCTAATACTTGCGTTGCTGTCCAACGCTGTTTCGGGTCTTTACTCAAACACCCCCGCACAATTTCATCAAAAGGTGCAGGCAGATTTTTAGCTAATTTAATCCCATCAGCTTCTGTAATTTCGGCCTGTAAAACTTGCTCTGTATCCGTATTAAATGGCAATTTTCCAGTAAGCATTTCTATAATCATCACACCTAAAGACCATAAATCCCAAGGTAATGAAATAATTCCTTTGTAAGATTCAGGTGGAGCATATTCTCTAGTACCCATTGCACGGGTAAGACGAACTCCTTGGGAATTTGTCTCCCGCGCTATACCAAAATCGCCGATTTTCCACTCTTCGCCCATTCGCATTACATTTCCGGGCTTCAAATCTCGATGTACAATAGGAGGCGTCTGACCGTGCATATACTCCAGTGCTGAGGCTAGACTTTTGACTATCTCTAACACTTCTGTTTTGGATAAAGGAGAATTTGGGCTTACGCGATCGTGTAACGTTCCGTTTGCCAGATCCATCACCAGATACAAAAACTGGTGATTGTTTATTTTCCCTTCACCTACATGTGAAGCACGTAATATGTTAGGGTGACTTAGCCTAGTTGCCGCATCTAGTTCCTGAAAACCCCGATAAAAG
This sequence comes from Oscillatoria sp. HE19RPO, assembly GCF_024220515.1. GTDB lineage: Bacteria > Cyanobacteriota > Cyanobacteriia > Cyanobacteriales > Laspinemataceae > Laspinema. Next base: position 51,240 of record NZ_JAMXOT010000025.1, on the reverse strand, counting down.
TTTTCTGTATCAGTGGGTCGAAGTTTTAGAGCATATTGTTGTGTTAGTATATGGTCTCCTATAATCTGGTTGGCGCGAAAAACGCATCCTTCTCCTCCTACCCCCAATATTTCTTCTAGCCTATAGTTGTCAATTTTCTGTCCTCTTAGTAATCCCCATATTCCGTTCATAATTTATCTTCCTCCTGAACTACAATAGCAACCATACTGATGTTATCTTTACCTCCTTGTTTCAATGCGTAATCTACACAACTTTGGGTTAGCTGTGCTGGAGATTTTTTAGAAATTTTAACAAAATCTTGCAACTCAGAATCACTCATTTCTCCATGCAAGCCGTCACTGCATAAAACTAACACATCCCCAGGATGCAATTCTCGAAGAACAGGGGAGTTAGGATCATTCCATTTAGGGTCAACTGATAATTTAGCTTTTTCCCCACCGCCTAAACAGGACATGACAACAGAACGCATAGGGTGATTAACCGATTCTTCCGGAGTAATTTCGCCTAGTTTCAAGAGGACGCTGATGGGTGTATGGTCCGATGTTACATAAGGGGAAGTATCACCACTAAAATGATAGAAACGACAGTCTCCAGCATACAGATGTAAACATTCACTCTGTGTAATAATAGCGGCCACAACTGTCGCCCCCATTTTCATCAAGCCAAAGTCTTGCGATGCTTGCTCTCGAATTGCTTGGTCAGCAGCATGAAAACCCTGCAAGAGGAAATGATAGCGTTCTTCTGGTGTTGCAGGTAAAGGCTGCTTTAATAGTTCTTTGAAAGTATCAATGGCAATTTTAGCCGCCTCTTTCCCTCCTCGTTGTCCCCCCATTCCATCAGCAACAACGGCTAAAAGCGCTGATTTATCGGGCCAAGGCTTGACAAACTTAGCGTCTTCGTTAACTTTTCGTACTTGGCCCTTGTTGGTTTTCTGATCATAAACCAACCTTAGCTGGCTCACTTGCTTATCTGACATCTTTAATTACTATGTCTGCTATTACGATTTTTGGACGTTTTCCCAAGCTCTCGTCTTGCGACCTTCATCCACTTTACCAGTTTTTTCCAGGTCGTTTTTTAATTGAGCAACTTGTTCCGCCAGTTCGCTTAACCCATCTTGTAAGGTATCTATTTCTAGTCGATCCAATAACTGCCTCGTCCGTTTGGGATCGTTTTCTCGAATCAAGCTGTTCATATTCTCCTTAATTTCCCAAAGCTTGCGGTTGTTGTCTACATCATTGTTAAGCTGTTCCGCTTCTGTGGCCGATTTAGTGTAAAGAATAGAGGCTTTTCCACTGACCTTAGATAAATTGGTAGCGGTTAACTCAACTTGCAGCAACTCACGGCTACCTAAAGATTCCCCGACACCTAATTTGGGGATTTCCACTTTGACCAGTATATCCGTTGGAGTATCGGTCCGAATCACGCCAATATTTAGCCTTCCCTTGGCTGTTTCTTCTAATGGCAAGTAATCAGGTCTGAATCGACAGAAGGCTTTGAGGGTAACTTCAGATTTGGGAGTAAATTGAATCTGGGCATCATCAATGGCGATCGCTTGGCTTGCGGTTAGCCTTTCTCTTAACTTAGGCTGGAGTTCTGATGGAGTTTCGGCATAGATAAACTCCCCTTGTCCTCGATTACCTAAATCAATCAGAAAGACGTTGTTAAAGTTACTCGCATTTCCCAAACCTACTGGATAAATTAAAATCCCTGATTTGCTCAGTTCAGCAGATTGATCCAGCAAGGCAGTCACATCACTGAGAATAGCTCCTTGAGAAGTTGTGGCGTGACCATCGGTAATCAAAATTCCTACACGAACAACGCCTTTTTCCTCTGGTAAAGTCTTCTGGATCCACTCTAATGCCATATCTGTACGAGTGACGCCAGACGCTTGCAGCTTCGTGATGGCTGTATTTGCAGCATCTAAGGCTTCTGAACCCCCAGCAAGAGATTTGAGCAGAGGCTGTACTTGAGTCGAGAAACTAGCCAACTCTAGGCGATCTATCTTGCGCAATTGAGCCACAACAGAACAGCAGGTTTCTTTGGCTGCTGTTAGTTTTTCCCCTTGCATGGAACTGCTAGTATCTAAGGCGATCGCCATCCTTAAGGGCAATCCTACTGTATTCGATTGGGGACGAATTTGTACCCTTAATACATGATCAGTCGATTGATTCCAAGTTTTGGCGGGTTTATTCCAGGCTAGTTCTACATCAAACATAATTTAAGTTTACGGTAGGTCTTATCAAATAGTTTACTGGAGCCATGTATATCGATTAGGAAAACCCTCGGTGATTGGTTGGGCCGCAGGCTCTCAAAAAGGGTATTCCGTTCGTCAGCGATAACTGGACTATGCTTAAAAAGCTAGATGTAATTTATCCGACCCTATTCCTGCCTCCACAGTTCATCACAATCTCTTGAATGTTCTTTTCTAATTCTTTCGGCACGTTTTTTATTTCTAAAATAATCTCATCCCCTTGGTCATATGAATCAATATTTTCGGTAAATTTATAATCAGAAAAGTTAAATTTAAGCCTGTTTACAAAATCTTGTAATGAAGATTGATTGGGAAAAGTAGCTGAGAGGGTGATGTTCATGTTCCTTTATATTTTGAATGGAGCGAGTTTAAATGAATTGGTCATTAAGAAAGCGAGCAAAATGTCAAGTAAATATGTCTAGCGAAACCGATTGCCAAGGACAAGCGCGCGCTTTACACAGTACCCAGGTTACAAGCCTTAGAGCTTTGTTAAAGTCCTGTAATGCTCACTATTCCTGGATGTTGGCTACGGGAGTTTACAATTTTCCTCTCGTTAGTGACGGGGTTTAATCTAAGCCAATTAGCCTCGGATCGGGAATCCCCCAAATTTCTTCTGCTGCCTCTATGGCATTATTATATGTGGGATTTTCGCAATAGGCATCGTAAGCTTCGCCTGGGGGATAGGGTAGCAAGTCTTCTTCATCTTCATAGAGATCGTAATACGATTGGTCTTTTTCAACCTCTTGCGCTATATTTTCCGGCGATCGGGGTTGATGGCTGTGATTATTCCCTTGGTTTGGGTTGTTTGTATTCATTGCAGAAAATCCTTCGTCAGAAGACACGCTTAATTTCTTGGCTATACCGGGGTTTAGGGGCGCGGAGTCCACATTTTTCGTAGATTTCCGCCTCCGACAAGAATGATAAGCAGCCGATCGCCTATGTTAGCCATGAACCCAGCTATAAAACGCTGGTATCCCGTCTGCTTTCAAAAACCCCGCTCTTGGGAGTCCCTCTATTCTCTGTATTGCCTCCCAATTTTACCTGATTATTAGAAGTCAATCTAATTATTGAGTATTTGAGCGGAGTTTTCAACCTCTCTTTACAAAATTTATCATTTCTTCCGGTGAACACCCATTTTTCTGATATCTATCATCAACTATCCTCTATGTCAGGGGGTGCGATCGCGAAACGACTTGATTGCACTCAGGAATGGGTGTTTGCAAAACTGAAAACCACTTAGGGGCTCTGGTACAAAACTGAGAAACCGGGTTTCTGTCAAAAATTGATGACAATCTGCCGCAATCGGGGTCAGAAACCCGGCTTCTGGACTTCTGAATTTCAGACTGTACCCGGGTTCTAAGACAAAATGCAGCCCTTGGTTTTTGGCTGGAGGATGTGCCGATCTGGGTTGTCAATCAACTGGGATTCAGACTGCTATATTCCAACGAGGGGTAGGTGAATAATTTGGTTACGATATTCATCCTCCAATGACCCTTCGGCAATCAATATTAACTCTTCAATCGTGTTCCCGATGCTTAGGGTAGGATTTAGGATAAAAATACCCGGAATATGACCGCCATCGGCAAGGTGATCTCTTAAATGAACCGGCATGGAACGGCGGTTATTTGTGACTAAAATAAAACCCTGTTTTTCACACCATCACAAAATCTCTGGATCTAATGTACCTCTGTTGGGAGTATTCGGTTCTCCTACAGTCCAAACGATGAGATCCGATCGCTGGCGTCGCAATTGTGCTGCATAAACCGGATCGACATTTTCATCCATGAGATACTTGAGGTTCATAACCCTTTTTCTCGGCTTTTTGTTGTTCTCGGAGTTTCTGGAGTCGGGCTGCTGCGGGATGGGGGTTCCGGGCTTGGGCTTGTCGTTGCTGATGTCCCCACTCCAGCCAATCGGCTATATATTGACTGACAGATTCTTGATTATGTAAATAATACAAAATGGTGGCATAAACTTGTTCTAAAGTCAGGGATGTGTAAATTTTGGCGATTTCTTCCGGGGTGCGATCGCGATAAATATAGTCGTATAAAATTGTTTCTATTCCAATCCGTGAGCCTTTCAGCCGGATATCATTCGGAGCCAAAAAGTTGAAGTAATCTTCGAGTTGCATCATCGTCTCCTATTGCTTCACTAGGGGCAGCATTTATTGCTTCTATTTTACCCCATTCAGACGGGTCAATGTTCGATAAGCCACAACCTCTGCGATGGTAATTTTCCGGGCTTACTTATCCAGAAAGTTCGTTCAAGCGGGATGAGGTTGACTCCCATTGCCCTCTGGACCCACTTCCCTTTTTCAACCCGGGCGGTCCTCTGTTTGCTCTAGGAAACTCCCCCTCTTTATCTCAATATCCTAAGTCAATTTGATTTTCTAATATTTGGGAAAACCCTTGAATTTTCTCTGGCAGAAATATATAATATTCGTGTAAATACATGAATTTTTGATAAATTACATGGAGTTTTCCCTCGGTCATCGGCTGCGTGCCACCCGGCAACGACTTGGTTTAACTCAGGAACAGGTTATCGAACAGCTTAAAGACTGCTATGGTGTCACGATGAGTCAACAGGCGCTCTCCTGTATTGAACATGGGAAGCGGAAGATTGATGCGGAACGGGAATTACCGGCATTAGCGGCAGTATATGGTCAGGCGATCGATTCGTTTTACCAGTCCTGGACTCTCCCCGCAGTAGTGGAGGCTCCCTCGGTGTCTGGGGGTGATTTACAGTCTCTGACCCCGGAGGAGAAATTTCATTTGGCGATCGCCCTCCTGCATCAAGTTTTCCTCAATTCGTAGCGGTTCTGAGTGGCTCCTCCGGGGGCCATACATGATTATTGGAATTGCACAGTTTTATCGGATACTCCCGGGACTCTGGAGAATGTAAGACTTTCGTGTAGTTTACATGATTTTCTGATATGGCCTTCTCCCTCGGCAAGCGTCTCAAGGCTACCCGCGAGTCTCTCGGGTTGACTCAGGAACAGGTGATCGAACAGCTAGAGATTCGCTATGGGGTGAGTCTCAGCCAACAAGCGATGTCCTCGATTGAAAATGGCAAGCGCAAGGTGGATGCGGAACGGGAATTACCGGCATTAGCGGCAGTGTATGGTCAGGCGATCGATTCATTCTACGATTCTTGGGCGTTGCCGGAGGGTGGTAAATCTCAGAAACGCGCGTTTGCTGCACCGGCTGTGCGATCGCCCCAGGATGTGAGAGCGATCGCCACGGTGGATTTGGAGGCACTCACGAAACGGGATATGTTAGAACTGGCGGCTGAACTGATTTATAATGTTTTAGAAGAACCTTAGCCCATTGAGGAGATGTTCAACTTATGGAGAACCCCCATCCTAAAACCGAGGTCAAATTCACCTTGGAAATCCTGCCAGAATTACCGGAAATTCACCGGGTAGAAGCCGAACGTAAAGCCAAAGAAGCCTATGTAATGACTCTCCTCAAACACGCGGATATCAGTAGTGGACGTGCTGCCAGACTTCTGGGAATTCCTCGTTTGGAGGTGATTGAGTTGATGAGTTTGTATGATATTTCTCCATTTCCAATGCAAACCAGGGAGGAGTTGGAACGTGAAGTTGAGGCACTCAAGCGGAGTTTTGAGCAGGAACAGAAATGATAGTGGTTTCAAATACAACCCCCCTCAGTGAATTAGCGAAAATTGGACGGTTAAATTTACTGCCTGATTTGTTTGGGAAAATCATTATTCCGCAAGAAGTGTATGATGAACTAACCACAGGTACGCATCCAGCCGCCACTCAAGTGCCTTTAGTGGATTGGATTGAGGTACGTTCTGTCAGGGATTCTCATAAAATCTCTGCCCTACAAGCATCAACAGGTATTGATTTAGGAGAGGCTGCTGCAATTATTCTGGCTGAGGAATTGGATGTTACCTGGGTTTTAATTGATGATTTAGATGGGCGACGAGTGGCGCAGTCTCGTGATATCCCGGTAACAGGGACAATCGGCACACTGTTATTTGCCAAAGATAGGGGATTGATTCTAAATGTGAAAGAATTATTAGATGCTCTGATTGCCGGTGGGAAAAGGATTAGTCCAAAGCTTTATCGGGAGGTGCTGGCGACGGCTGGTGAGTAAGCTGCGCTGATAGGAGGATGCAGGCTATTGATTACGACAGGACTCTGAAGGATTTTAAGGAGTAGATTGCTCTTAAATCTAACTGTCATAAATAGTTAATTTTTTCTATAAATTGGGGAGAAAATTGATGGGAATTGAACGGCGAATGTCTCGGGATATTTTTGCGGCTACTGAGATTGTTGAACTGAAGCAGCCTTGTTTCACTAGCACGGGTGTCTTGTATCCAGGACTTTATCCGGTGGGACAATTGCCGGATGTGGCGTTTGAAATGGGGTTAGTGGATAGAGTTTATCCGGAACGGGGGAAGGCGGGGAAGGCGGAACAGCAATCTCCACCGGATGAACCGGGAGAGGGTAATGGGTTGTAGTTAATTTGGATGAATGAAACAGGAGGCAGAGCCTCCAATTGAGCATTCCTAGGCAGAGCCTAGGAACGAGAATTGGGGGCGGGTTTTGGGGTTTTTGGGAGGAGGCAGAGCCTCCAATTGGGCATTCCTAGGCTCTGCCTAGGAACGAGGGTTGTGGGGGTGTATTGTTGTTTGAATTGGATGAATGATGTCAACAAATCCTTATGGTTGGATAGAAGAATCGCTCAGGACGATTCATCGGGCGAATTGGTATCGTTCGGTGCAAGAAATTAGGGGTCTTCCGGGTGCGGTTGTCCGGATAGATGGGCAAGAGTTGATTAATTTTGCGAGTAATGATTATCTGGGTTTGGCGGGGGATAGTCGGGTGATTGCTGGGTCAATAGAAGCAACTCAATTGTATGGGACGGGGGCGACGGGTTCGCGGTTGATTACGGGGCATCGTCCGATTCATGGGGAGTTGGAACGGGCAGTGGCATCCCTGAAACAAACGGAGGATGCGATTGTGTTTAGTTCGGGTTATTTAGCGAATTTGGGGGCGATTTCGGCTTTGGTGGGAAAGCGGGATTTAATTCTGTCGGACCAATATAATCATGCGAGTTTGAAAAATGGTGCAATTTTGAGTGGTGCGACAGTTTTAGAGTATGAACATGGGGATGTGGAGGGGTTGAAATTGTTGTTGGAATCCCATCGAAATGCTTATCGGCGCTGTTTGATTTTGACCGATACGGTGTTTAGTATGGATGGGGATTTATGTGCTTTGCCGGAGATATTGGAGGTAGCGGAAACTTATGGCTGTATGCTGTTAGTGGATGAGGCGCATGGAACTGGGGTGTTCGGAGAAACGGGTGCGGGGGTGGTGGAATATTTGGGATGTACGGGGCGCGGGTTGATTCAGATGGGAACTCTAAGTAAGGCGTTAGGGAGTTTGGGGGGATATGTGGCAGGAAGTGCGGCGTTAGTTGATTTTTTGCGAAATCGGGCGGGGAGTTGGATTTATACCACGGGACTTTCCCCGGCAGATACGGCAGCGGGGTTAGGGGCGATCGCCATTGTGAATCAGGAACCGCAACGACGGGCGAAATTGTGGCAAAATGTCAAGTACCTTAAACAGTTGCTGGCAGAGAGTGTACCCTCGGTGGCATCGCGGTTACTGCCCTCAGAGTCCCCGATTCTGTGTTTGCAAGTCCCTGATGCTCAAACGGTTTTAGCCGTGGGAGAGGGACTGAAAGCTGCCGGTATTTTAGTGGGTGCTGTGCGTCCCCCGACGGTCCCAACCAGTCGGATTCGGGTGACGGTGATGGCAACTCACGAAAAGGCTCACTGTGAGCGACTTGTGGAAGGGTTGCAGTCTCTCTTAAAATCGTGATGAACCGAACTCTAAATGCTGCTTTTCCTGCTTTGGGACTGACGATCGCCCTGATGGGAGGTCCGGGAATTTTGCCAATTTTGGCGGTCCCGGAGGCAGTTGCCCAAACTCGCCCTGAAGATTTCCTGACGGAGGGGGTGCAGAAATTGGAGGCGGAAGACTACGAGGGAGCGATCGCCGATTTGACTCGGGCGATCGAGTTAGATCCGACATTGGTGGAGGCTTATACAGCCCGAGGAATTGCCCGTCACCGGAGTGAGGACTATGTGGGGGCAGTGGAAGATTTTACGCAAGTGCTGGAAATCCAGCCTGAAAATACTCAAATTCATGGGTTACGGGCTTTAGATTATTTATACTTGCGAGAATATCAGGCAGCGATCGCCGATTTGAATCGGGTGATTGAGGAGAATCCGGATGATGCCGATGCGTATATGCTCAGGGCAGAGGCACAGACGGAACTGAGGCAGTTTCAGAGAGCGCTTCGAGATTATAACCGGGCGATCGAACTGTCACCGGATAACCCCACCTTTTATAGAAGACGAGGGCAAAGTCGCGCCCGGAGTGGGGATTATCCCGGAAGTATCGAAGATTTTAATCGGGTGATTGAACTCGATGCCAATGATGCCCTTGCTTATGTGTTTCGGGGAAATGCGTATGACGATATAGGGGAAAGTGAAGCCGCCCTTGCGGATTACGAGAAAGCCTTAGAACTGGACCCGACTTTAGCGCAAGCCTATTATAATCGGGGGATTACCCGACGGCGGTTGGAAGATTATCGCGGGGCGATCGCGGATTATACAAAAGCCCTAGAAATCAATCGGACCGATGCGAATTCCTACTTGAATCGGGGGGTGGCTTATGCGTTATTGGAAGAATTTCCCGATGCGATCGCCGACTATACCCAAGCCATTCGGTTTAATCCCAGCTTAGGAGAAGCCTATTATAATCGGGGGCTGACTTACCAACGGATGGGGGACTCACAATCAGCCCGGGCGGATTTTCGACAAGCGGCGCAACTGTATCAACAACAAGGATTGGCTGCAAAATACCAAGATGCGATCGAGGCGATTGAAAATCTCACTCGGTAATTGAGACTCTCCTACAAGACGGACAAAACCATGAGGAATGGGGCGGAAAATTGGGCGATATTTCCCCAAAACATCGCGCCAAGATAGGAGCAAGAGCATCTCGATTCCAAGGTAAACTATAAAGGTCAACCTATTGGCAAAACGATGGAACAGCAGAATAGTCCCAATCGACTGGGCGATCGCATTGGCAAGGTTTTGATTATTGCGTACAAAGAACCGACGGATTTGCTGGAGAAGACATTGCGCGAGGAAGGGTTAACCCCGGAAGTGGTGCGACAGGCAGAAAATCCAGCGATGCAGGACTTTTCCCCGAGTTATCGCTGTCTGCTTAATCATCGTTCAGCCTGGGAAAGAGCCTTGAATGAATCGCAACCTACCTTAATTGTCGAAGCAGATTTTGTGCCGGTGCAGGGATTGGGACAACTGCCGTTATCTTTTCCTGGCGATCGCACCGACTTGGGAATTGCGTGGCTTTATACCTGTGCGCCTCAAATTTATAGCGTTTCTCAAGAAGGCTATGCTGATGGATTTTCTACTGCAATGGTGGCTTATATCATCACGAATCATAGCGCTGAGTATTTAATACAACTGGTGGATCGAATCACCGATGAAATTGGGCCGAAGAATTACTCCGCTTGGGATTCCAGAATTGATGCGTTTCTGCGCCAACACAACTTTAAGAATTACGTTCCATTTCGTAATTATGGAGAACATGGGGGACGTCCCAATCCCGAACATCGTCAAAATCAACTCAGTTCCAGCCATCGTGCGGACGTTCTTTATGGAAAACTAGCCTTTTTACCGATGTATGCTGCCGAAAATCAGGAGGGGAGTTTAAAGTTGCGGGGAGTCCGACTCAAGGCACGTCTAAAAGGCATCGGGCGTTTAGTAACGGGACGATATATTCGGTTGCCGGTTCTGAAAAAGTCAAGTGTTCCAGGCAGACTCCTAAGTTTTGCCATTCGCAGACATTTGACCCCGAGACTGTAAAGGGAATGGGTTAGCGTCGGGTAATTCTCCCCCTGAGTCCGTCGCGATCGCCCCCCTTCAATTTTGGGAAACTACGTTAGGGTTAAAATAGCGTATATTTTTTCTCCTATTGAACCGTGATGTTCTTAAAACCTGTATCGGTATCCCTGACGGCGATCGCCCTACTGATCGGATTGAGTGCCTGTGCCAACAGTCCGAATAGCGAAACCTTAGAACGGACCTTTGCTGCGGATCCGGTCCTGGAAGAGAATGGGGAGATTCCGGGGGAACCGCCACCGCCTCCGGGTCCCGCCTTGGAGGGAGTGGAAGGTTCCTCTGAACTTCCCCAGGATTTCCCGGAAACCATTCCCCCCTATCCCAATGCCGAATTTATCCGGACGATCGCCCCAAATGAGACTCCCGAATCCACAGAAGCGGATGCGGGGGTTTTAACCCTCTGGCAAACTTCCGACACTGCCGAACAAGTGCTGGACTTTTATGAACAACAGTTTAATCAGCCGAATTGGGAAATCGTCCCCCAACTGAATCAAACTGGACTCCAGCCGAGTTTAATAGCGCGTCAAGGACTGGATTTGCTGGTGAATATTGACGTCGAACCGCAAATCGAGATGGGGGAAACTCCTCCAGAGCGGGTAGAATTTCTGATTAGTTACGTGCGCTCCAATCCCGCTGAAACCAGCGGAGAAACCTCCGCAGATCAACCCCCCAATACGATCGCCATTGAAACTGCCACCCCGGTATCTCAACCCCCGTCGGAACCCTCGGCAACACCCGTCACCCCCACGGCAATAGAACAGGTTCCGGAACAGTTGCGCCCCTATCTGCGCGACTTAGAAAACGTTGGCATTGCGATCGCCCAACCCTCCGGGAATACCAGCGCCAATGCCACAGCATCTACCGTGGATCTCAACCAAGGGATTACTCGCAAGCAATTTGCCCGATGGTTGTTAGAAGTCAATAATAAAATCTATGCCAACCAACCGGGAAAACAAGTCCGATTAGCACCTACCACCGCTAACCCAGCCTTTTCCGACGTGAACTCTAATCATCCCGATTTCGCCGTGATTCAAGGATTGGCGGAAGCGGGAATTATTCCCAGTGCCTTGAGTGGGGATACTAGCGCGACTACATTTCGTCCCGATGCCATTGTCACCCGAGAACAATTGCTGGTGTGGAAAGTGCCGTTAGATATGCGGAGGAATTTACCCAGCGCATCCGTGGATGCAATTAAGGAAAGCTGGGGGTTCCAAGATGCCGGTAAAATTGACCCCAATGCATTGCGGGCGGTGTATGCCGATTATCAGAATGGCGATCGCTCAAATATTCGTCGTGCTTTTGGTTATACCACCTTATTTCAACCCAAAAAAGAGGTAACGCGGGCTGAAGCGGCTGCCGCCTTGTGGTTCTTTGGGGTACCCGGAGAAGGACTAACGGTCCCGGATGCCATGAAAAATTCCACTCCCGTGGCACCGTAAAGGCGGTATAGGAGCGCATCTGGGGTACTCTCAAAATGCCCGAACAGATGAAATTGACGGAGGAGAATTACCCTCTTTCTGAGATAGATACCTTGGAACGGTTTAGGATAAAAGTGAGCCAGCGTTTATCAGTCGGTCAAAAATTTTGGAGGTTATTCCTCACTACGGTACTGGTGATTTTGGTGGGATGGATTCCCGTGCACATTGCGATCGCCCGCCTGTTCGTCCCGCTTCCTGAAGCGATCGTCGTTTTAGGAGGACATCCCCATCGGATGACCTTTGCAGCCCAGTTTTGGCAGCAGCAGACCGATTTAGATATCTGGCTGTCGGGAGTTGGGGTGGATAATCCGGGCTATCGTCAGATTTTCCAGAACGCGGGAGTCCCGGAATCCCAACTGTATTTTGAAGTGCGATCGACCGATACAGTGAAAAATTTTACCGAGATGCGTGCTGAGTTGGTCGCCCGGGGTCTGCGCCATGTCTATTTAATCACGTCGGATTATCATATTCGCCGGTCCTGGGCGATCGCCTTTTTCGTGTTTGGCAGTCGCGGGATGATCGTCACCCCGATAGCCGTACCTTCTGTGGGATTTCCCCCGGAGTCCCCCAAACGAGTTTTTCGCGACTGCTTGCGTTCCATTTTATGGATCTTTACGGGCTATTCTGGGGCGGATCTCAATCCCAATTTACCCTAAGTTTTCGGGAAACCAACTTTTCAAGAGTGAGCTGTAACTGGAGGAAAATAGGTGGGGAAAGTCTAGGCAGGACTGACGCATTTTTGGAGGGCCCACCTTAAATGTAGAGGCGATTCGCGAATCGCCTCTACATTTAAGGACTCGATGTTACAGGAAAATAAGCGGTTCCCTATCTCCCTAAAGAGAGTAGAAAATCATCAATCCCTTGGAGTGCGAGCATCTTGCTCGCTACAATTATCCAGTTTAAATGCATCTGTGAGCTTAATCATGTCACTGTTAGAGTACGATCGCTTATTTGAAACCATTGAAACCTTAGTGTTGCATCATTCACCCAGTGGGGATGAGGGGGAAATCGATCGCTGGTTATTGAATCGATTTCAGGAAATTGGGGTGGAGGTGTGGCAGGATGCCGCAGGAAATGTGATTGCCAAAACTCCGGGACGCCCAGGGGGGAAGTCCCTGGCGATTACGGCACATAAGGATGAAATCGGGGCGATCGTCAAAACTATCGAACCCACGGGACGAGTGCAAGTTCGCAAATTGGGGGGTTCGTTCCCTTGGATTTATGGGGAGGGGGTGGTGGATTTGTTAGGCGATCGCCAGGTTGTCAGTGGCATCCTCAGTTTTGGGTCCCGTCACATCTCCCACGAATCCCCCCAACAGGCATTCCAGAAAGATAAACCCCTCAATTGGGAAGATGTTTGGGTGGAAACCAAATGCACTCCGGAAGCATTAGCAGAGGCAGGAGTACGCCCAGGAACCCGAATGGTGGTGGGCAAACATCGTAAAAAACCCATTCGCATGGGGGATTATATCGCCAGTTACACCCTGGACAATAAAGCATCGGTGGCCATTTTGTTAGCCCTAGCGGAAACCGTTAAGAATCCTCCGGGGGATATTTATTGGGTGGCATCGGCGAAGGAAGAAGTCGGGGCAGTAGGGGCCTTGTATTTTACCAACCGCCAACAGTTGGATGCTTTAATTGCTTTAGAAATTTGTCCGGTGGCCCCGGAATATCCGATCGCCGAGGGGGAAGTGCCCGTGTTGCTGTCTCAGGATGGATATGGGATTTACGATGAAGGGTTGAATCGGGAAATTCGGCAGGCGGCAGAACAAGGGGCAGTCGCCTTGCAACTGGCAACGATTAGCGGATTTGGCAGTGATGCCTCCATCGCCATGAAATTGGGCCATGTCGCCCGGGCCGCCTGTTTGGGCTTTCCCACCCAGAATACCCACGGCTATGAGATAGCTCATATAGGGGCGATCGCCAACTGCATTCGCATTCTCCAACGGTACTGTCTCCAGGAATAACCCCGATCGGGATGCCCTGGGATGGGAGATTCATCAGGTCCCATCTCGTGATTGAACCCCCGTCATGGCCGAATCGGGGCTAAATTAAAAAAATAAACCGTGAAACCCTTGCTATGCAAGACTTTGTAGCACTTATTCTAAAATCTCTAAATTTTTTTTGAAAAAAGGGTTGACAATACTAGGCGACCTGGTTAATATATAAAAGGTGCTGAGGGAAAGCGACAAAAACGCCAAGACGACCTCAACAAAGCACGAACTACCTGCCCCCATCGTCTAGAGGCCTAGGACACCTCCCTTTCACGGAGGCGACGGGGATTCGAATTCCCCTGGGGGTATTATACCGCAGAGCGGCAGGATTCATTAAAAAGACATCTCATGTTAAATGGGGTGTCTTTTTTAATGCGATCGGGTGAAGTCCCCCGATTCAACCTTGGGGGAAAATCAGCCGCAATTTCAGGGATTATTCCGAGAGGTTATCAAACTTTTCCTGAACCGATAGTTTGAGTAGAGAGTGCAGGAAAATCAGAAACGTGAAACCGGAGAGGGTAAAAAAGGCGATCGCCCCTCCTAGATAAGTTCCCACAAAGAGGATTGCACCCGCCACCAGAAAAAAGCCACTCACGCAGGCATAAATCAAACTTTTAATCCCTAGATTCATGCGTTTGAGGAGGCGATCGCTTTCCAAGGACCGGACGCGAAATTCCACCTCCCCCCGTTCAATCCGTTGTTCCATCCGGCGGAGAATTTCCCCTTGGCGGGGTTGTTGTAATCGATATTTAACAAACTCTCGCGCCTGTTGAGTTAGTCCGCTAATCAGACTGGTTTTACCTCGGGAAGTCGTCACCCGACGGATGAACGGTTTAGCACAGGCAACGGGATTGTATTGAGGGTCTAAAGTCCGGGCGATGCCATCTAGGGTGGTGAGGGATTTGAGAATAAACGTCATTTGGGCCGGTAAGCGAAACGGTTGCTGCTGAAACATCGCATACAACTCGCTTCGCAGTTCCCGTAATGCCTTAATTTCTAAGGGTTTTTCTGTGAAATTTTCTAATAAAAAAGTAATCATCCGGCGCACGGGTTTCATATCCGGAACCGGGACGACTAACCCCATTTCAATTAAGCTTGCCAGAACCGCTTCTGTATCTTTTCTTAAGACGGCAAAGAACGTCCGAATCATCCGGTCTTTGGCCAGAGATTTCATTTCAGCCATCATGCCAAAATCGTAAAAGATGATACTGCCTTCGCGATTGACTGCCATATTCCCCGGATGGGGGTCAGCTTGAAAGAAACCATCTTCTAGGAGTTGTTTGAGATAGCAGCAAATCCCCAGGACATTGACTTGCTTGACATCAATGCCGCAGGACTCTAACGTTTGGCGATCGTTAATTTTGATGCCTGGTAAATATTCCATCGCCAAAATCTTCCGACTCGTGTAGCGCCAATAGATTTTAGGAACCAGGATGTTGGGATAATCTCGAAAGTTGTCCCGGAAGCGGTCGGCGTTTTTCCCTTCTTGAACGTAATCGATTTCTTGAGAGAGAAAATTAGCGAATTCTTGATAGATTTCTTGGAGTTCGTATTTGCGAGTCCAGGGGAAAAAGCGATTGCAAATGTTCACCAAGTCTTGCAAGGCTTGAAAATCGAGTTGAAATAATTTTTCTAACCCGGGACGCTGGACTTTGATGACCACATCTTCCCCGGTATGGAGACGAGCTTTGTGGACTTGGCCGAGACTGGCAGCAGCAATGGGGAATTCATCAAAATCGCGAAAGAGGGAGTAAAGGGAGTTGCCGAGTTCGGATTCAATGACAGCGATCGCCTCAACGGAACTAAATTCCGGGACCTGATCCTGCAAGGTTGCCAAGGCTTTAACGTATTCTTTGGGGAGGATATCGGCGCGGGTGGAGAGGGCCTGACCGATTTTAATAAAAGTTGGGCCTAAATCCAGGAGGGTTCCGACTAACCATTCCGCCCGACGATAGCGGTGATGGGGGGCATTGCGAGCCACTTTGTTATCCCACCACAGGTAGAACATGAACTGGGCAGCGGAGCTAAAAATATCAAGCTGACGCCCTAGCAAAGAATAGTTAGAGCGTTGCCACCGTAGTGGTTTCGGAGCAGTCTTTACCACCATTTTTCGGTCAAGCGATGTGAATTCACCCCGAACAAGCGACAAGTTCTTTACCTCAAATTGTACGATCTAGGCCATCGGATGGCGATCGCCCACCCTACCGTCTTTTATTAAAACATGAAAAAGGGCAAGGGGGAGTGCTATCAAGGGGGGAAAGAGACCTAACCCCCCAGCCCCCTTCCCTCGGAGGGAAGGGGGGCCGCAGAGACCTTGAGTCAACAAACATTTATTCCTGATTCTCCCTCTCCTTGTAGGAGAGGGCCACCGGAGAGGTCTCTTCCCTGGGGTCTAAGCCAGGGAACTGTCCGCTAATTGAGGAAAGAGACCTAACCCCCCAGCCCCCTTCCCTGGGCTAATCTTGTAGGGGTTTGCTCGCGCAGACTGAGGGTCTTAAGCAAACTGGTACTTGTAGGGCCGCGACTGACTGGTATGAGCAGTAACCCGACCAAAAAGCAACCCGAGCCGTAACAGATGATCCTACCTCGGTTCTGAGACTAGAGAGCGCCAAAGCCCAAATGAGAGTCAATACCTTCGCCAATTTAATGGTCACTGGCCTCTTCGGAATGTTGATGGATACAGCCGACCGACTGGATAAGCGTTTCAAAATCTGACCCAATAAAACTGGGTCAGGTTTTTCCTTAAGCAGTTTTATGGTTTCTTCTGCATAACGGTACCCTCTAAATTGACTTTTGAGATCCCGAACACTGCAAAGAGGCCCCTTCTGGGTAACCTTTAAGAGATAATGGGATAAATTCACCATAAAGAAGGAAAGATTGGCGGAATTAGTCACCCCGGTCTCCTGAATATTCATAAAGTCTTCTAGTCCCCTAAATTGTTTGGCATCTCTAAAGTTAAATTCTATTTGAAATCGCAGTCCATAATAATCAATGATTGTCTCATAACTTAATTTTACATCCCTGGAAAATAAAATGACATGGCTTTGGCTTGAAGTCCGATGGTTTGTCTTGACTATAATCACCACATTCAAAGATTGGGCAAATTCTTTGTGAAGCAGAGTGGCTTGATAAATTTCCGTCGTGATTTTGTTTTTGTCCGTTGTCTTTTTTTTTATATTTGGCGGGAATGTGACCAACTTTTAGCCTGGGTCCATACTTAGCGTTAGTTTTTTCTTCTGAATTGGAAGATTCATAAGGTATAAAGCAGAGTCTTGGCGCAATTTAGAAATCAAATGAAGTTTCAATTGACGAGCCATTTGCAATGCGTTTTTATTTCCAAAATGACCATCCAACAATAAATACGTCAAAGGAAGTCATGGATTTACATAGCCCAACAATCGGGCAATTGCTGCCTTGATTTGCAATAAATCTGGGGTAAAATTTACTTGAGTTTTGTCTTTATTTTTGCTCCCTTTCGGTCGGCCTCCTTTGTTTATGACTGGAGCCTTATCCCCCTTACTATTACTCTGAAAGCTCCGGTTATCAGAAAAGCATGATTGAGAATTTTTCCTGATTTTTTTTCTTGTATTTAGCCAGCTTTCTCTCTAAAGCTGCTGCCTTTTCTTCTGGAGTTTTCAGGGTTTGTTCGATGTGAATGGGAAAAAATTTCTCTGTTGAACGCTAACTAAAGACAAAGCAAAGAAAGATAAACCCGGCACTGGCTTGCCGTATAAGCTGGAAAAAATCGCTCAATACCATGAGTTTCTTTTCCAGATTTGGTGACAACCACTTCATCGCCAACGAGCAAATAAATGTCATCTTTTTTGAATAAATGAAGGACGAAAAAATACCCACAACATTGTTGCCCAAGGTAAAATCGTGTAAAAGAATCGTTGTACCGTGCGATAACTGCCCCCGACTGGGGTCCAACGAGAAATCCCCAACATGGTCACTCGGCCCTCCATTGCCAGTATGGAAGAAGCAATCCGGCTTAATTGACGGACAGTTGTGGCCCCTACCACTGGGCTGAGGCATTGTAAAAGTGGTAAGATGTCTTTCATGGGCTAATGTAGATGTCATTTGTAGTTTTGGTAAACAACAAGTGTACTACGTGGGCCCTCCCTTTTTTGGCGAAGGTATTGTCCCTACAATCTACCCCGGACCTCATCCAAGAACTATGAGGACTGACTCGGGGGGTGTCAGTGACCAGAACCACCGTCCCCCCTGGATTCAACCGCCAGCCTTGGGCCTCCACTAAGGGCAGGTTTTGGGGTTGTTGTCCCCCAGTAAGGCTCTCTTCTGACCTGAGTTGACCCTGAACCGGCGTTCCGCCAGTGGGAACGAGGCGCAAATCATCTAAAATGACTGACGCATTCAGGGGTTCCGAGGGAGAAGCAGGCAAACCCCCCCGTCCCGTAAGGGTAAAGCTACTTCCTTGACCCTTGGCGCAGAAGTTTTGGGCAATCAGTTGGGCCGCATCTACAAAATTCTCTTGCAATGGCACAATTCCTAAACTCGAATCCGTATCTGGAGTATTCAGTTCGACGGAACCGCTAAACTCCGGTCCCAGTTCAGAGGTGGCGGTAATGTCACTGCTGGCGGTGAGTATCTCTCGAAAGTCTGTCCCGAAGATGCCTTCAGCATTAATACTAACTCGTCCACCCCGTCCAGCTAGGGCATTGGCGGTAATGTCACTATTTCCCAAGGCGGTCAAGACTCGGGTCTGGAGTGTAATATTTCCGCCATTGGTATTCCCGGCGTTGGTGGTGATATTACTGCCGCGAGAGAGTAATATATCTGGCGATCGCAGTTTAATATCACCCCCTGCACCGGAAACGGTGGTGGCATTGAGACTCCCTCCCATATCCAGATGGACCGACTCAGCCACAATTTCTAGGGTCCCCGCATTTCCCGGTCCCAAACTCCTCACATCTATATTCGCCCCATCTCGAACCCGTAACCGTCCGGTATTGATGCGCAGGTCCCCAGCAGCTCCGCTAATCTCCTGATTCTCAAAATCCGCACGTCCTGAAGAGGAATCCAATCCCGTCGGTAGTCCCGTAATCGGCGATTTTCCGGAAATATCCATCCCTTCTGTGGCATTCACCGTTAGGGTTCCGCCACTCCCGGATCCAAAGGTCCCGGTGGAGACGATTCCCCCGTCCGTTAGGGTTAACTGCTGGGTAGAAATAGTGAGATTACCCGACGGAGGGTCACCAAAGGTACTGGTGGCAATACTACTGGTCACCGTCCCATCTGGAGAGACTCCCACGATTTCTATCGACTCCTTCGCCTCGATCTGAATATTCCCCCCGGGTCCGCCAGCAGCGAGGGAACCGACGTTGGGACCGGTTCCGGTACTGGTGACAATTAATGCTCCCTCCCGAATCCTCAACTGTCCCGTGGTAATTTTAATATCTCCCCCGGTCCCCGATCCAAAGATGGTGTTATTCAAGATGCCCGTGGGGAGGAGATTTTCCGGTCGGGTGCCGGTGATTTCTACTCCCTCTGATGCCTGAATCATAATATCTGCACCGGGTCCACTTCCTAAGGTCGAGCTTGAAATGATGCTCCCGTCTTGAATACTGAGGTAACCCGTCTCAATCTCAATATTTCCGGCTGAACCGGCACTCCCGAGGGCAGTCGTGGCAAAAATTCCACTGGCGATCGCCTCAATACGATGATTGGCCCGCATCTGAATTTCCCCGCTGGATGCTGCCCCAAAGGTGGGGGTGAATACGAGCGCCCCATTATACAATCTAATCGCATTCCCCGCCTCTAAGGTGATATTGCCCGCCGGAGCCAACCCGCTGGTCCCCGCAAACAATCCGCCAATGCGAGCGTCCGGTTGCAATTGTCCCGTTAATGCACCCCCCGTCACCTGTTCTAACGGCCCAAATCCTACCCCAATCAGGGTCATGGAATCTGCGGCATCAATGCGGAGATTTCCCCCAGCACCGGATCCAAAGCTACTCGCGGATAAAAAGGCCGTGCCTTGGAGTAAAAATTGTCCGGTTTCAATCGTCAAGTCTCCCCCGGTTCCCACTCCCTGACTATCAGTCACTATTACACTAAAATTCTCCGGATCAGCGCCGGTGAGTGCGACTAACTCCGTGGCTGCGATCTTCACAGGTCCCCCGGGTTGGGAACCCGTATTCAGGGCCAATACCTGAGACCCTTCGGAAATACTAATTTGCCGTCCTTGTAGGTGAATGGTTCCTCCCCCCTCTCCACTGGTATTGATGCGACTCTGTTGGCTGAGTTGAAGGTCTTGAAAGCTCTCTACGGCTTCATATCCCGCTTGAATTCCCCGTGCTGTGGGGATCAAACGGATCCGGCTGTTGCCTGCTACACTCCCGATTTCAATCCGTCCCCCAGGCGATCGTACGTCTCCCCCCTCTAGGAACACATTCCCCCCAAATAATCCCAAGGTTTGCCCCGGTCCCCCTTGCAATCCCCCAGTTTCTCCGGTCCCGTCTCTCCCTTGAGATTGCACCACCATCGTCCCCGGATTTGGGCCAAATTGTAACCCCACAGGCACGTTAACCGTCAGCAATGGGGGTGATTCTGGGTTGATCGCACTAAATAAAGTCCCATCCGCCAGGACTATACTCTCGGCGGTACTCGCCAAAAATGAACCGCCAATATTGAGTTGAGCATTGGGACCGAAAACAATCCCGTTCGGATTCATTAAATAAAGATTTGCACTGCCATTGGCGCGGATAATTCCATCAATGCTGGAAGGACTTTCTCCCGTAATCCGGGTGAGGATATTTTCTACCCTCAAGGCATTCTCAAACTGCGCCGTATCCCCCGTCATCAGAGAAAATTCCTGGAAACTATGGAAAAGATTTCCGCCAATTTCTGTGCCTCCGGTAATTCGGTAAGTCGTGCCCTCGGGGGTAACCAGGGTGGGGTTATTCAAGCTGGCATCAGGAATGATTTGTGCCCCTGCTTTGCCCACCCATCCCCATGACCCACTCCACAGGATTAGCAAGCCTGAAAGGGTGATAACCGGGCAGGGCTTTAGGCAAAATAACTTAGGAAACAATCGGATAAATGGGTGATAATTGACTCGGTTGAAATGAATCATTCATTTTAACGGTTTTAAAAGGAAAAGAGTGGGCGATTTTTCCTCTAATGGTTTCTTCGCGAACTCCACCAGGGTTGTAGCACAAAATGAGCGATCGCCCCACTCAATTTTCAACCGGATGTCCGAAATCTCCCCTGACCACCCTACAAATTCATTTCCCTTTTAATCTCCACAATTCTGTTGCTTCACCCAAGAACTGTGCGGGGTAACCTGGGGCGCTTGGGTCACCAGAACCACGGCCCCCTCTGGGTTCACAGTCCAACCTTGGGCTTCCACCAGGGGAGGTGTTTGAGCTATTTTCTCTCCGGTGTTCTCCCCACCTGGATTAGATTGACCCTGGACTGCTGTTCCCCCGGTCTGGACGAGGCGCAAATCATCTAAAATCACTGTAGAATTCAGCAGTTCCGTGGGAGAGTCGGGCAACCCTCCCCGTCCCGTCACCGTAAAGCTACTCACGTCTCCGGTGGCACAGAAGTTCTGAGCAATCAGTTGATCGGCATTCACAAAATTGTCTTGCAGGGTCACCACTCCCAAGCTGGAATCGGCATCGGGGGTGTTCAGTTCAACGGTGCCGCTAAACTCGGGGCCCAGGTCCGAGGTGGCGGTAATATCACTGCGCGGGGTTTCCGCTTCGCGAAATTCGGTACCAAAAATCCCCTCGGCACTGATGCTGACTCGTCCCCCCCCGTCCCGCTAGGGCATTAGCGGTAATATCACTATTATCCAGGGCGGTTAAAATTTGGGTATCGATCGCAATGTTCCCTCCATCGGTGTTCCCGGCATTGGTGGTAATATTGCCCCCGCGACGTAACAGCAGGGTGGGCGATCTCAGTTGAATGTTACCCCCGGCACCAGAAACTGTTGCGGCATTCAAACTCCCCCCAGTATCGACCCGCACGGAGTCGGCAACAATTTGTAAAATCCCAGCATTGCCCGCCCCAATACTCCTCACATCTAAGGTTGCTCCATCTCGAACCACTAATTCTCCGGTATTCACCCGCAAGTTTCCCCCGGATCCGGTGACGTCCAAATCTGGAATATCCGCCCGTCCCGAGGAGGACACTAAGGTACTGGGTAATCCGGTAATCGGCGACTGCCCAGAAATCTCAATCCCTTCTGAAGCATTCACGGTTAGGGTCCCCCCATCCCCACTATTAAACGTCGCGGAGGACACGATCGCCCCCTCGCTAATGGTTAACTTCCCCGTGGAAATCGTTAAATTCCCCGCCGGATTCTCACTAAAGGTCGTCGTTCCCGGACCACTGGTGACTCGCCCATCCGGGGACACGCCCGCTATCTCAATCGACTCACTCGCTTCAATGTTAATATTCCCTCCGACTCCCCCCAATGTCACCAATCCACTGCTAATATTCCCCCCACCACTATTGGCAGAAATCAATGCACCCCCGCGATTAATTAACCGGGCGGTTTTAATCGTCACGTCACCCCCAGTCCCCGTCCCAAATAGGGTATTATTTAAAATTCCCGTCGGTAAGACATTTCCCGGTACGGTTCGGCTAATTTCCACCATCTCTGAGGCATTGACGCTAATATTCCCCCCGGGACCATTCCCCAGAGTTCCACTGGAAATGACGGTGCCATCGGTGATAATCAGGTTGCGAGTTTCAATGGTAATATCCCCGGCGGAGGCGTTACTCCCAAAGGCGGTATTGGATAACACTCCAGCGGCGATCGCTTCTATCTTGTTTCCCGCCCTCATCTGGAGGTTACCCCCTGCCCCATCCCCAAAGGTCGGTCTATAAATTAACGTCCCATTATACAACCCGATCGCATTCCCGGCTTCTAAGGTCATATTCCCCGTGTCTGCTTCTCCCACAGTGCCCGTTACCAACCCCGGGATGCGATCTTCCGGTTGCAGTTGTCCGGTTAATGCTCCCCCAATTAATAACTCTAATGGCTCAAATCCTACCCCAATCAGGGTAATCGAATCGGCGGCCTTTATGGTAAAATTTCCTCCGGACCCCAGTCCAAAGGTGCTGGCAGAGACTAATCCGGTCCCCTGGAGTAAAAATTGTCCGGTTTCGATAGTTAAGTCTCCCCCGGTCCCCACTCCCCGCGTATCGCTGACGACTGCGGTAAAATTATCCGGGTCAGCGCCGGTAATCGCTACTAATTCGCTCGCTTTGAAATTCACCCCTCCCCCTGGTAGCACCCCGACATTGACTGCCAGGACCAGAGACCCTTCCCCTACGGCAATTCGCCGTCCTTGCAGGTGAATGGTTCCTCCCCCATCCCCACTGCTGTTGATCCCACTGCGTTGGGTGAGTTGAATATCCTGGAAACTCTCCACGCCTTCGTATCCCGCTCTCATTCCCCGTTCTGTCGGAGTCAGGCTGATCCGGCTATTACCTCCCACGCTGCCTATTTCTATCCGTCCTCCGGGCGATCGCACTTGTCCCCCATCTAGGAGCACATTCCCCCCAAATAATCCCACGGTTTGCCCCGGAAATACTTGCAATCCACTCACTTCCCCGCTACTGTCTATCCCTTGGGTTTGGACCCCAATGTTCCCCGGATTTTCCCCAAATTGTAACCCCACTGGCACGTTGACCGTTAGCAATGGGGGGGCTTGTGGGTTGGTTGCACTAAATAGATTCCCATCTGCCAAAACTATACTCTCGGCGGTACTGGCAAAAAATGAACCTCCAATATTCAGTTGAGCATTGGGACCGAAAACAATCCCGTTAGGATTGATTAAATAGAGGTTAGCACTGCCATTGGCGCGGATAATTCCATCAATCAGGGAAGGGTTGACTCCTGTAATTCGAGTTAAAATATTTTCTACGGTTAATGCATTTTCAAACAAGGCGGTATTCCCGGTCATCAGAGAAAATTCCTGGAAGCTATGCAAGAGGCTTGCGCCAATTTCTGTCCCGCCGGTAATCCTCTGAATTGTTCCCTCATTTGTAACGACACTAGGATTGGGAAGGGTGCTATCGGGAAAGACTTGCGCCTCGGCTGGACTGGTGAGGGTATAGAAAAAACTTACACAGGCGATCGCAACAGAAATTTTCAACCCATTTCGCTGATTTAGGCAGAATGTACGCATCCCAACATCAGACAATTCTGGAGGATTTACTCGGTTTAAGAAATAATTCATCTGGCTTGCGAATAGTGATTGTCTACAATGTAGCACTTGGAATTGGAACGCGGGAATTTTCTGCGAATTTTTCCCTTGGGTGGCGATCGCACCTGAGACTCTACACCCTAGTTGGGTCTACTTTCCTGGACTCGGGAGGCCCCCATCTTTTCAGGCCCTTTCTCTTCCTTCAGCCAATCTGCCTGATTTCGACTATCTTAATAGTAGAGTGACCTACCTGGCGGCTTGCTGCCATTGGGTTCTCGATTTTTTTGTTCAATTCTTTTGGAGTCACAATTCATGGAACTATTTAATCAAATCGTGAGTGCCATCAGTAATCCGAGCCAACAAGCCAGTACCAATCAAATTGGCAGTGCGATCAATGCGGTACAACAACTGAGTCAAACTTACCATACCGACCCCGGAACGACTCAATCTATGCTATCAATTGTCAGCCATTTTGTCCGGTCTTCTTTACAGGAAAAACGGGCCACTGGCGGGAATGATTTAGTCCAATCTTTGGTGAGCCAGTTTAGCGGGACCAGTGCTAATTCTGCGGCGATCGCAGCTTTGTTTTCTATCCCTCAACTCAATGAAATGATTTCGGCGATCGCCTCGCGCACGGGCTTAGATCCTCAGCAAATCCAATCCATGCTACCCTTGTTAATCCCGGTGGTTCTCCAGTTGTTACAAACCGGGGCTAGTTCTGAACATCCTCAAACGGGTTCTAACCCGGTTCTCAATCAATTTTTAGATGCCAATAATGATGGTGAGGTGAATATCAGCGATGCTCTCCAATTAGCCAGTCGCTTTTTAACAAATCCTTAATTTTCTCTGTTATGAGGTTCCCGAATGGGAGCCTCTTTTTCTAATATACCCAACTCTGTTTCTAAGCTGCAATTTGAAATTTTGGCGACTTTTTTTTCAAAGGTCTTGCGCTTTCTCTTGACTTTTGTTAAAATTCTCTTATAATGGAAATAGTGGCAATTTTAAAATTTTGGCAAATACTCCCATTATCACATATAATAACATAAATTCAGTAATTTATCTTGAAAAAAAGAAAAATTTTTGGCGGCGGCCTGATTTAACAATCTCAGGTGAGTGAGACCCGACGAAAACATTAACTAAGGAACGATTTGACGCATATACTCCCGCCAAAGCTGGGCGGCTTGAGCGCTACTCCCGGCAGTGGGAGTATTATCGTCATTTCCCAACCAAACTCCGGTCACTAATTCTTGAGAGGGGACATAACCGACAAACCACAGGTCTACATTATCATTAGTCGTCCCGGTTTTCCCCGCTTCGTCTAAACCGAGGGAAGCATTGGTGCCGGTTCCGCTGCGAATCACCCCTTGCAATAAAACTGTGAGAGTATCAGAGACTTCCCCAGAGAGAACATCTACATTATTCGCGGTGCGATCGCTCTGATAATCGTAAATCACCCGACAGGTACTCAAGTCATCGCGATCGCTGCAATCACTGCTATCAAAAATCCGCTGAATCCCATGAGGACGGTTGCGAACGCCCCGATTGGCGATCGCCCCAAAAGCGCCAGTCAACTCTAGGACCGTCACCTCACTCTGACCCAGGACCAACCCGGGAACCGCCTTCAGTTCGGACTGAATCCCCAGACGACGGGCCATTTGGACCACCCGATCCAACCCCGCCTCTCGGGCAATTCGCAACGCCACGGAATTTTCCGATTGCGCCATGCCTTGATACATATCAATCGCACCGCTACTGCGTTCGCACCCCCTAAAAGATTGCCCGGACCAACTCAGGGGTTCACAGGAAAAAGTCTGACCCGGGGAGACTCCGCGATCGAGGGCCGCACTGTATGCAAACACTTTAAAGGTGGAACCCGGTTGACGTAACGCTTGGGTGGCGCGATTAAACTGACTTTCGCGATAGTCAACCCCGCCAGTCATGGCTAAAATTTCCCCAGTCCGGGAATCCAGGGTGACGATCGCCCCTTGGGAGAATCCAAATTGAGTACCGGCATTCTGCACCGCATTTTGTAACGCCTTTTCTGACTCAGTTTGAATCGCCGGATCTAGGGAGGTTTCCACGATAAAATTCCCTTCGCGGGCCAGTTGTTCCCCTAATAATTCTTCGAGTTCGGCAAAAACATGACTATAAAAATAGGGGGCGATCGTACTGCCGAGAATTTCCACAGCGCGGGGATTAACCTCAATGCGCGATCGCCTTGCGCGATCGGCCTCTTCCTGAGTCACCATCCCCAACCGCCGCATCCGATAGATTACCCCATCGCGGTATTTCACCGCGAGTTCATAATTTTGCACCGGATTAAAGGCATTGGGGGCCGGCAAAATCCCCACCAAAGTTGCCGCTTCCGATAAGGTCAAATCCGCAGCAGACTTCGCAAAATAAAAGCGGGCCGCATCTTCAAACCCAAAGAGGTCAATGCCTAAATAGACCCGGTTTAAGTAAGTTAATAGCAGATCATCTTTGTTATAAAACGTTTCTAATTTTAAAGAGACGATCGCCTCGCGAATTTTGCGACCCGCCGAGTCTTCTGTTCCCACATAATCCCGAAACAAACTGCGGGCGAGTTGTTGGGTGAGGGTGCTGCCCCCTTGGAGACTGCCTCCGCGTAAATTCACACTCAACGCCCGCAGGGTCCCGATTGGGTCAACCCCAAAATGCCAATAATAACGACTATCTTCTGAGGCAACTAGAGCATTAGGCAGATAAGGGGAAAATTCTGATAACTGATTCAGTTCCCGGTGAGCGTTATTAAAGGGCGGACGCAGGGGGGTAGATCCATCTCTGGCATAGACAACCACGGGACCCTGCATAGAAATGGGGAAAGGGCGCACTTGAAATTTTTGCCATTCCACCGCGAGAAAAACCGCCGCCAAACCTGCCACTCCACTGCTGGTATAAAAGGTCCATCTTGCAGCGCGGACATACCAGGGGGGCGGGTCAATGTACTGGACCTGAACGCAATCGGCGAGTTCCGGGGGACCGAGGGTAAAGGTTTGACGGTGGCGGATGGGGGTGGAGGTAATGCGACGCTTACCGCGAAAGATGCCGTTGGTGGAGTTTTCGTCTTTGAGATAGAAGGGAGTATTGCGACGATTGGTATCCCGGGAGAGGGAGGCATGAGTCTGACTCACCACAGGATTGCGGACGACAATATCGCTGGTTTTGGACGATCGCCCAATGATATAGCGATCGCCCAACAGGGGATAAACCTCGGGTTTCGGGCTACCCGCATCTTGAACCCAAAGTTCTGGCACTCTGGCATTGGGTTTGAGGGCCAGTCGGGAAAAATGAACCTTGGCCAAAACTGTCTGGGTCACTTGGGTAATCGTACCCAGGAGAGTTTTGGGCTGTTGGGGGGGCTGCGGTGGACTCATTATGCTCTGCTTGTGCGCTTAATCGATAACCAAGGACAATATTGAATCAAGAGGACCTTTAACGGGTTCTTTATGGTTAATTTGTGGCCAAGGGAACAGAGATTGTGTCAAGAAACCCGGTTTGTCTGACCGTTACTGAACTGATGGCTTAGGGAATGTGAAGGGAACTACAACTCAGGGACTAGCTTTTCCCGAACCTTGGGGGCGATCGGCCCCAAGGACCCGAGTACCTAGTTAGACCTCTGTCTCGGAAAAATCATCTTCTTTATAGTTTAGTTGTTCTCTCCCGGATCGGAGGCTATCAACCTTCCCCGTAATCCCTCCCTCAAGGACTGCTAGGCCCCTCATTCCGAGGGGGAGGGGGAGAGGGTCGCAACATCACAATCAACAGACAAATAATTCCAATATTAATGGAGACATCCGCGATATTAAAAACGGGAAAATTAATTAAGCGAAAATCCAGAAAATCAGTCACTTCCCCTAACAGAAATCGGTCAATCCCATTGCCAACTGCACCACCTAAAATTAAGCCAAACCCGACCTCTTCCCATCGGTTCATCCTGGGGCCAAACCAGGCTAATGCGATTAACCCCAAACTGACTGCCAAGGACAGCCATCGCAACCAAGATCCATTATTGCTAAATAAGCTAAAGGCTGCTCCCGTATTCGTCACATAAGTAAAATGAAAGACCCCTTCCCATAAGGGCCAAGATTCTTTGAACTCAAAATTTTGGACGACCCAATATTTCGTCAGTTGGTCGAAAATTACACTAATAGCACTAGCAATCCAGAATAACGAGTTGTTTTTGAATTTCATTACCAACAATGGAGAGTCAAGTGGACAAGCGTTACCCATCTTCTGTGCTTTCTGCTAAAAGTCAGGGACAGCTAACCACTGACCAATCAATAAAACATCAGCCTTCGCAGGATGAACGCCAAGACAGTGACGGCACAAACTACCGCTAATTGTCCAGGTAAGGGATAGACGGAATATTTAAAAACTCCATCAATCAGGGTTTGAGCATCTGAGTGTAAGTTAATCGCCAGGTAAATTAGCCCGATCGCATGAACGCTGAGTAATCCACAGACACAGCTAAAGGCCAAACTTTCCAGCCGCAGGGCCATTCTAAAGGCCAGCCAACCACAAACCCAGGCCCCCGGAATGAATCCGAGTAAATAGCCAAAGGTCGGCTGATTGATGTAGTCCAGTCCACCCCCTTCGGTAAACACCGGCAACCACATCAATCCCAGAGCCACATAAGCAATTTGAGACAAGGCACCAGCATTTTTACCCCCCAGACATCCCACCAGGAGAACGGCTCCAATTTGATAGGTGACACCCAAGGAATGGATCGGGATACCCGCCTGGACTCCATTCCAGGAAGGACTAGCAATTGAGGCTTCTAAAAAGGTGCCACCAATGGTCAGCAAGAGGCCAATCAAAGCCCAGATCAGTTCAAGTGGAGCAGACACGGTGGTCATTGGTCATTGGTCATTGGTCATTGGTCGTTGGTCATTGGTCCTTTGTTGGGGGCAATGTTCGTAGTAACGACTTCAGTCGTTGCTCTAGTGTCATGGCTGAAGCCATGACACTAGAGCAGATTAACCGCCTGTTTGGGGACTGGATTTTAAGCCTCCCCAGGGGCGAGAAGAAGGCGATCGCTTTCTTCTCCCGGAAACGACTGAAGTCGTTACTACGAACCTCCTTCCTAACCGTTAGTCTTTCCCTTGGGAACTGGGGCTTCATTGCCTTGTAGTCCCAGTTGTTCGAGCATGGCACGGTCTTGGTCGGGGGGTTGACCTAGGGTGGTCAGATAGTGACCAATTAACATGGCGTTGATGCCCGCTTTGAGTCCTAAATGTTGGAGTTCGCCCATGACCGATTCCCGTCCTCCAGCATAGCGAATAATTTGCTCGGGGAGGATGAGACGGAAGATGGCGATCGCTTTTAAGGCTTCGTAGGGATCAAGTTTGGGGAGATTGCCCAAAGGCGTATCGGACCGGGGATTGAGCAGGTTGAGGGGGACGGATTCAACTTCCAATTCCCGCGCCGCTAAGGCTAAATCAATCCGGTCCTCCCAGCTTTCTCCCATGCCAATAATCCCTCCGCTACAGGCTTGGATGCCTGCGGCTTTGAGATTTTTGATGGTAGCGACGCGATCGCCCCAAGCATGAGTCGTGACAATTTCTGGGTAAAAGTTTTCTGAGGATTCTAAGTTATGGTTATAGCGCGTCACACCAGCTTCCGCTAAGGCTTTAGCTTGTTCTGGAGTCACTTCACCCAAGGCACAGCAGGGTTTGACATTGGTCTCCTCAATAATCTGGCGCACCGTTGCCAAAATCTCTTCAAATTCTTTGGATTTGGGACTGCTGTATTTGGGTCCTCTGCCTTGGGAAACTAGGCAAAACCGGCTGGCACCAGCGGATTCGGCGGCTTTGGCTTGGGCGAGAATTTCGTCCCGGGGTTTGAGTCCATAAATAGGCGAATCCGTGCCCGGATGATGCACGGATTGGGAGCAAAAGCCACAGTTTTCAGAGCAATTGCCGGATTTGACGTTGATAATGCTACATAAATCAACGGTATTGCCGCAGCAGGCTTGACGGACGGCATCTGCGGCTTCGCACAGCAGCAGGATGGAGTCTTGACCTTCAATATGGGTCAGGGCGATCGCTTCTTCTCGGGTGAGGCGATGCCCAGCAATAATGCGATCGGCCAGTTGCTTGAGGGACTCGCCCAGGGTTTCGATTGTCCCTCTGGCGGCGTCATCCTCGGCCACTGCTGCGGATGGATGGGAATTTTTGGATACGGGTGCTTGAACCACTTTCAGCCCTTCTATGACAGTTCCTGAAGTTCTGGCATTTTACCATCGGGGCTTTACCGTTTTCGAGTGGATTTTGGTAATCATGGGTTAAGGCACTATTTTTAGGGGTGAATAATTAACGATTCGGGTTGTCACCCTAACCCATGACCAATCAAGATAAATTACGGCCTGGGGACAAGCGGTGTGGAAGAAAAAATTATGAAGTGCAACCTCACCTCCCTAGGGAAATTCTCAAGGTTTAATCATTAACAGGAAGATACTCTATTGAAATTGGCGATCACCCGGGTGTTGCTGGCAAAATGACAGGTAGATTTAGACCCTGAAAGAGTTAGAACATCGGTGAACAGGGGAGTTTCCCTGGTGATGCTCTGCACTACGCTGACTTTTTGAGCAGGTATTTGAACATATTGTCCTTGACCATATTTTGCCGTAGGACTTCGAGTAAATATTCCTGGGCTTGCTCTTGAGTTAGGCCCCTGACTTGTTCTTTCAAGAGTTGGAGTTTAAATTCTTGTTCCAAGCTCAAATTTGTTGGCATATCCATAGGTTTGCTCCTGGTGGTTTCGTTGGTTATTTTTATTTACTACAGGAATAGACGGGTGATCCGTTTGGTTTGGTCCTGGTAATTGTAAATTATCATTAAGTTTGCTTGACAAACTGTCCAAACTGTACAGTTTAAGATTTATTTTCGCTACAAAAGTTTATCAAAGCCCTGTAAGCCTTATTATAAAAGGGAAAAAGCGCGGAAACATCAGCCAACGGAGATAAGCCTAATGGACGCAATGGAGTTTTTTCGCCGGAGTGCAGGGAAGTGGCGATCGCAGCGCACGACCCATCACCTTGCTTTCCGACGAGCCGAACTAGGAGATTCAGAAATCCTGGTGGAAACCTTAGACAAGGATCATCCCCAAGTTGTCGGAATCTGCGAGTTACATCAAATCGATCCGCAACGGGCAGTCGGGGGGGCCCTGGTCTCCTGGGCGGGTTCCATGGAATGGGACCAGAATGATGAAAATCACGCTGGCTCCACCGTGTTTGCCTTGGTCCCGGAAGAGGATAACCCCAAAGCTGGAAAACTCCTCAGAGAGCGGGGTTATGCCGAGATCGTGCCCGTGGCGGGTTTGTATGAAATGGATGAGGAAGAAGGTCTGATTCTAGTGACGGAATATGAAACCATGAGTGTCGTAGAACGGTTCTGGTTTGCCAGCCCGGATCTGCGACTGCGAACGAGCACCGTCACCCGGTTTGGGGGATTTAGCACAGCTTCATTCTGTAGCGAAAGCCGGATCCAGGTCGAATCCAACTCCAGTAGCAGTGATTCCCCCTCTGACTCGGAAGAGAATGCCAGAACCACCCCCCAATTCCAATCCGCCTTCGGCTGGTAATCAAAAGGAAGACCCGGGGAGTCCCGAAAACTCCCCCATCCCCCCCATCCCCCCCATCCCCCCCACCTCCCCCATCCCCCCCATCATGTCCGACCCCTTGGTCCGGGGGTCTGATTATCTAAATGCGGTGCGTCAGATTGCGATCGACCCGAGCACCATTTGGTCCGGGGAGGATATTATCGAGCGGATCCAAGTCTGTACCTGGATTGGAGAGCATATCGAAACCATTAACCAACAACTGGGGGAGTATCTGGAAGCCTGCCATCAGTGTTTCCCAGCATCTGAACGGCGGGAGGTCGTGATTTTTGCCGCCCCGATCGCCCCGGAATATGGGATTGATGCCCTCTGCAATATCCTGGTGGATCCGGTGGCGATCGTCATTGATGTGGGTCGGACTGCACCCCAGGACTGGTTAAGCATTGTCGTCCATGAATATGCTCATGCCTATTTGAGTTCCCCAGGACATAACGCCCGACTCCTGGAGGTCCTGACTCATCTGTGTTTGGGACTGGGACTTGAACCCCCGAATGCCACAGGCATGGATGAGAGGGCAATGGATCAGATGTTAAGAAATTGGCCACACTGTGACGCAACTCCTGAACCCCTAGCCTTTTGGCGAGGTAACGGATAATACTTTTTGTGGCGAAATATTACAGATTGTTGCGTTCGGTGAGAAAAATGAGACTGATCTGACCGTCATCCCGTAATCTGAAGGATGTCTATTTATTGAAATCGGCAGTCAGTCGGTAGCAGTGACCGTTGAGCGCTACGGGTTCAAGCCATCCCTAGAACAGACCCAATTTGTCTTTCTAGGGGGTTCCCATACCTTAAGGGCCAATTCGCTGCATCTGCCACTGAAAGCAGAAGTTAAAATTTGAACTTACGGAGATTCTGACGTGGCATTACCTTTGTTACAGTACGCTCCTAAGAGCCAAAACCAGCGGGTTGCTGGATATGAAGTGGGAAGCGATGAGCAACCCAAAATCTATACCACCGAAAACCTTCCCTCTCCCACCGAGATGGATGAGGTGATTTGGGCAGCCTATCGCCAAATTTTCAGCGAACACCAAATCCTCAAGAGCAACCGCCAAACCTTCTCGGAATCTCAACTGAGATACGGTCAAATCACGGTTCGCGATTTCATTCGCGCTTTGGCTACTTCGGA
Organism: Oscillatoria sp. HE19RPO; assembly: GCF_024220515.1. Taxonomy (GTDB): domain Bacteria; phylum Cyanobacteriota; class Cyanobacteriia; order Cyanobacteriales; family Laspinemataceae; genus Laspinema. The sequence goes on along the minus strand of NZ_JAMXOT010000025.1, from coordinate 18,601 downwards.
TGCCTTCATGCGGCTCAACTACGAGACCAACAGCAACTACCGTTTCGCCGAAATCTGCGTCCAGCGCATTTTAGGCCGCGACGTTTACAACGAACGCGAAAAAATTGCATGGTCCATCGTGATCGCCACCAAGGGTGTCGAAGGGTTTATCAGTGCTGTGCTCGATAGCGAAGAGTACCTAAACAACTTTGGGTACAATACGGTTCCCTATCAGCGTCGCCGGATTCTACCCCAACAGGCTAAAGGCGAAACTCCCTTTAACCTGAAGACTCCCCGTTATGGTGAGTACCACCGTTCGCAGTTGGGCTTCCCACAAATCATCTGGCAAAGCCAAGTGCGTCGCTACGTTCCCCAAGACAAGGTGGCTCGTGCAGGCGATCCGTCCCTCTATCTGGATATGGCGCGTAACCTCAACAACGGGAAAGGTAACCCCCCCAGCCGCGTTTCTACGTTCAATCTGAATTACGAAGCGCTGGTTCCCCGTAAGAAGTAATTGCAGTTTGCTCTCTTGAGCAAGGTAATTCCCTCATCCCTGAAGTTAGGGGCTAGAGTCTGGGAAGTTGTGGCAACCTAAACCATAATTCTTAGTCTTTGGCCCCTAACTGTTTTAGGGCTGAGGAGACCCGTGTCAGGGCTTTATCCATTCTTCACATTTCAATTCCGCCCGTTGTTCAGGTTCCGCCTCTGGAGAATCTTTACCGGGTCTGGATTTGATACAATATCTCATCTGAAAACTGCTTTTTCTCACCGCATTCACTCCGCTTATTTTTATTAAAACTTATTCATTTAGCTCTTGACAATTGGAGTGGGAATCGAGTAAGACAGAAACATACAAAAGTTTAAATTAATCTAATTTAAACTCTCCCGAAGACTCAGACATCAGGCTGAAATAACCATCAGGTCGGCATCTAGCCCCTAACCCGCATCAGGCGGGTTTCATCCCTCATTAACAGGGCCAGCATTATGATGGTTAATTTAAAGCAATTCTTTGATGCGACCAATCCGAGTAAGACTCTATTTGTCGAAGATTCGGAATTGGATCAGCAATATTATATTGATTTTTCCTCCGTGCGTGGGGGCAAAATTATTGAGGATTTAAGGGATAACATTACCCTCTGGTCCCCAGAACAACCCACCTGTCAACTGTTCACCGGACATATTGGCTGCGGAAAGTCCACGGAGTTACTGCGTCTCAAGGCGGAATTAGAACGGGAAGGCTTTCACGTGGTCTATTTTGAGTCCTCCAAAGATTTGGAAATGGGCGATGTGGATGTGGGAGATATTTTACTGGCGATCGCCAAACGAGTCAGTGAAAGTCTCGATCGCCTCACCCTAGAAGAACCCAAACGCCTGAAAAGCATCCTCCAAGGCGCAGCCAAACTATTACAAACAGAAATGGAGTTTGACAAGTTTGAACTCGAAGCTTTGGGCAATAAATTTAGCGCCAGTAAAGAAGGGATAACGGTTGATAGCTTTGGCAATCAATTCAGCGCAGGTAAAGAAGGGGTTACGGTTGTAGCAATGGGGATTGCTAAAATTACCGCCAAGGTGAAAGCCAGTCCCGATCTGCGCAGTAAATTAAGAGGATATCTGGAACCCCAAACCAATGGGATTATTGAGGCGATTAATAAAGAAATCCTCGAACCGGCGATCGCCAAGCTAAAAGAGCATGGCAAAAAAGGATTGGTGGCGATCGTGGATAATCTGGACAAGGTGGATAGTTCGCGCAAACCTTGGGGCCGTCTTCAACAAGAGTACCTCTTTGTCGATCGCGGTGAACAGTTGCGATCGCTCCACTGCCACCTGGTTTATACCATGCCTCTGGCGTTGCGCTTCTCCAACGACTTCGGCACCCTGATGGAACGCTTTCTGATCAAACCCCAGATGCTGCCGATGGTCCCGGTGCAGTGTCGAGATGGGAGTGAGAACACTGAAGGCATGGAACTCCTGCGCCAAATGGTCCTCGCCCGAGCTTTTCCTGAGTTAAAGCCAGAACAGCGCCTGGAAAAAATTACCGCACTCTTTGAAGATGCACAGACTCTTGACCGCTTGTGCCAAGTCAGTGGGGGTCATGTCCGTAATATTTTGCGAATGCTCAACGATAGCATTAAAAAGCAACGGGGACTCCCCATCGCCCGTCAAACTCTAGAAGAGGTGATTTGCGCCTATCGCAACGAACGCACTTTAGCCGTAACCGATGAAGAGTGGGAATTACTCCGGCTGGTTATGGAACGAAAAAAGGTGGCGGGAGACGACGGCTATCACACCCTAATTCGGAGTATGTTCGTCTACGAGTATCGAGATGCCGCCGGGTCTTGGTTCGATATTAATCCAATTTTGGCATAAGCAAAGGAGTGAAACTCATGAGTGAGAATATATCTGATGCGGATGTCATGAATCAAAATCAGCGGACATTGGCTGAACTGATCTGGGCGATGGAAATGTCCCAGGGACAATTTAAGCTGATGTTGGTGCGGTGTAATTATGACACATTGCGCGATATGTTGGTGCAACAATTGCATCGAGACTGTTCGTTGAATATTCGGGAAATGGTCCTAGAACCCAAGGTTAAACAGGTGTATTCCACCTTGGGCGATCGCCTGGGTGGGGAAACTCCAGATGCCTTGATGGTATTTGGGTTGGATTCGGTAACGGCCTTGGATGCGGTACTCACTTCCCTGAATCAAGTGCGAGATGAATTTAGAAAGAACTACCCCTTTCCGGTGGTGTTTTGGATCAATGACGAAGTGTCGGTACAGTTAACCCGATTAGCCCCGGATTTTGAGAGTTGGGCGAGTTTGACTCAATTTGCGATCGTCCCTACTGATTTACTTTCGGCCCTCAATGAGGAGAGCGAACACCTATTTGCAGAGGTGTTCGCCGCTGGAAATCAGCGCTTTGTGAGCAATAAAGAGATTTTTGGAAAGCGCTATCCGTTTGAAATGACCTTAGCGTTGCAGGATTTGGAAAAGGCGGGTCAACGGTTGACCCCGGAGTTGGACGCAACCTTGCCGTTTGTCTGGGGTCGTGAGGCTTATACCTGCGATCGCATGGAAGAGGCATTAGGCTACTATCACCACAGCTTAGAATTGTGGCAGAAACTGGATGCCGAAGGGGTGCGCGAATGTGCGGCAGCAGTGATTTATCACATTGGATTATGTTACGCTCGCAAGGCGGAACTGGACCGAGGGAATAGTGAAGGGTTCTGGAAGCAAGCCCAGTCTGCGTTCCAACAGTGCCTAGAGTCTTTTGAGGCAGCGGGAAGACCAGATTTGGTGGCCCAATTTATCGGTCAGCTTGGGGAAACGTTACGGCAGTTGAATGACTATTCCAGCTTGCAGGACCTGGCACAAACTGCCATAAAATTACATGAAAAATCAGGGAATCCGGTACTCTTAGCCCGAGATTATGGATTTTTAGCACAGGTGGCCCTCCATCAACAGGAGTGGAACCATGCGCAAGAACTTGCAGAAAAGGCTCTGGAAATTTTAGCCACTGACCCCCAACAAGAACAACAGCATCAGGGATTATATTTGCTGCTGTTGGCGCGGAGTTTGCACCAGTTAGGGGAGACTGGGGAGGCCATTGATCGCCTGGAAGAGGCGGCGAAGGGTGACCCGGAGGATAATCCGCAGTTATATATTGAGGTTTTGGAGGAGTTGCGATCGCTATACTACGAGCAATCCCAGTATGCGAAAGCCTTTAATCGGAAGCAAGAAAGACTGTCGATTGAGCAGCAGTTTGGCTTACGGGCGTTCATTGGTGCGGGACGGTTGGAATCCCAACGACAAGCGCGATCGCAACCGACGCCAACGGAATCTCAGGGAAGCATCGCCCGAGAGATTCTCGCCTCGGGACGGCAAAAAGATGTGGAACGGTTAATTGAACGGATCGGCACGAATCAATACAAACTGACGGTGATTCACGGTCAGTCAGGGGTGGGGAAAAGTTCTTTGGTGCAAGCGGGATTACTGCCAGCATTGAAGAAAACTATTATTGGCGATCGGGATCTGTTACCTGTGGCTCAACGCCTATACACCGATTGGGCGAAAACTTTGGGTCAATTATTAAGTGAGGCTTTAGCAGAACGGGGTATCAAAGTAGATACTATTCCCGATTCGGTGGATAAGGTCCTGGAACGGTTGCGTCAAAATGAAGCCAGCTATTTGCGAACTGTGTTAATTTTTGACCAATTTGAAGAGTTTTTCTTTGTTTGTAAGGAACCGGAAAAGCGCTTAAAGTTCTTTGAGTTTTTGGGGGATTGTTTTCAGATTAGTTTTGTGAAGGTGGTGCTATCCTTGCGTGAGGATTATATCCATTATTTGTTGGCGTATAATTCCTTGCCTGGATTTGGGGCGATCGACTCGGATATCCTGAGTAAGAATACGCTGTATGCCGTTGGGAATTTTTCATCGGCAGATGCGGTGGATATTATTCGCAGTTTGAGCGATCGGGCGCATTTTCCCTTAGAACCGGAATTAATTCAGGCAGTAGTCACCGATTTAGCCGAAAATTTAAACGCCGTGCGTCCGATTGAGTTACAAATTGTCGGCGCACAACTGCAAACGGATAATATTAATACCCTAGCCGAGTATCGAGAACTCGGACCCCAACCTAAAGAGCAATTGGTCCGTGCTTATTTAGAAGAAGTTGTCGCCGATTGTGGCCCTCAGAACAAAGAGTTAGCCGAACTGATTTTGTATTTGCTCACCGATGAGAATAATACCCGGCCTCTGAAAACTCGGACCGACTTAGAAACGGACCTGAAAGTTTTAGTGACTGATGTACTGAACGAACCCGAACGAGTGGATTTAGTTCTTTATGTTTTGGTGAATTCGGGGTTAGTGTTTTTGTTGCCAGAATGTCCGAGCGATCGGTATCAATTAGTCCATGATTATGTTGTGGCTTTTATCCGCCAAAATCAAGGGAAGCAAGCTAAGAAAGAACTAGAAGAGGAGCGGACCAAAAGAAAGCAAAGTGAAGAACGTCTACTACTTTTACAACAGGCCAATCAGATATTAGCTGAAGCACACAAGAAAGCAAGACGAATAGTCCGATTAGGGCTAATTGGATTTGCACTCATATCCCTGGGCGCTGGAACCTTCTTGTTTACAGTCATGCAAGAAGCTGAACGTGCACAGATTCAATCCCTCAATTCTGAATCAAAGGCACTATTGCTATCAAATGATCGCGTTCGAGCCTTAATAGCAAGTATCAATGCAAGCCAAATAGTTTTACAAACAAAAGCCTTGCCAGATAATCTTAAACAAGAAATCTTCCAGCAACTCCAAAAGATAGTTTTGACTGACATTCAATTAGGAAATACTCTAGTCGGACATAAAGATGGAGTTATACGGCTCAGTTTCAGTCCTGACGGCCAGAGTTTGGCTTCTGCGAGTATTGATAAAACTATCAAACTGTGGAGACTGGATGGGACTATAATTAATACTTTTAGAGGACACACTAATTCAGTCACTGATGTTAGCTTTAGTCCTAATGGTCAACAAATCGCCTCGGCCAGCTTTGATGGAACAATCAAACTCTGGAAACCCGATGGGACGTTAGTGAATTCGATGGCTGGAGAAAAGGAGGTTTTCAACAGTGTGAGTTTTAGTCCTAACAGCCAGATAGTAGTAGCAACGACCTCGTTTACTAATCGAATTAAACTCTGGCGAACGGAGGATGGTACTTTAATTCGCACCCTGGAAGGACATAAAAATTGGGTGACGGATAGTAGTTTCAGCCCTGATGGACAAACGTTAGTGTCTGCGGATTATAGTGGAGTGATTAAACTTTGGCGAGTAGATGGAACTTTACGTCAAACTTTTCAAGGGCATAATGATCGCATTTATCAGATAATTTTCAGTCCAGATGGTCAGCAAATAGCTTCCGCCAGTATGGATCAAACCATTAAAATATGGAAGTCTGATGGGACACTTATCACGACTCTGGCAGGCCATCGGGATAGAGTCAATAGTATCAGCTTCAGTCCCGATGGAAAAACCCTTGCCTCTGCCAGTAATGACAGAACTGTGAATCTATGGGACACACAATTTGGCATCTTACGCTCAACTATAAAAGCACACGATGGTTTTGGGTGGGATGTCCGTTTCAGTCCGGATGGAAATACCCTAGCTTCTGCGAGTAGCGATCGCACTATCAAACTTTGGCGACTCGACAGTCCCTGGTTAAAAATCCTGGCAGGACATACTAATGGAGTGACCAGTGTTAGTTTTAGCACTGATAGTACATTAATTGCTTCTGGTAGTTATGACAAAACTCTCCGGATTTGGGACCGAGACGGCAATTCTCGGCTAGAAATTCCTGCTCATAATAAAGAAATTTCTAGCGTCAGTTTCAGTCCTGATAATGAAATGATTGCGTCTGGGAGTTATGATGAAAAGATAAAGTTATGGAAGCGAGACGGAACGCTGATTAAAACATTAGAAGGTCATAAAGGAGTAATCCAGAGTGTCAGTTTCAGTCCTGATGGGCAACGAATTGCGTCTGCTGGTTATGATAAAACTGTAAAAATTTGGCAAAGGGACGGCAACTTGATGCTGACCTTGAAGGATTTTAGTGAGGTTGTTTCCGTCGTGAATTTCAGTCCCGATAGTCAGATCCTAGCTGTCGGTAGTGGAAATGAGGTTAGCCTTTGGCAACTGGATGGCAAGCGACTCGCAATACTTGATGGGCATAGTCAAAGAATTAATAGCATTAGTTTTAGCCACGATGGTCAGTGGATTGCGACAGCTAGTGCAGATACAACCATTAAACTTTGGCGGCGAGATGGTACCTTGATTCAAACTTTAAATACTACGAATGTGGCGGTGTATGATGCCATCTTTAGTCCGGGCGATCGCACTCTTGTCTCAGCTCACCAGGATGGTACGATCTCATTATGGCGTCGCGAATTGGATTCTGAAAAGTGGGAAGAGAGTCCGTACCAGATTCTTGCCAAGCATGAAGAAAGTGTCTATAGCTTAAGTTTCAGTGGTGACGGTCAGACCCTAGCATCGGCCAGTCAAGACAGAACGATAATTCTGTGGAATTGGCAAAATGTGGAGTCAGCGACTCTCTCTACGTTAATTCAGTCCGGTTGTGCAGAACTACAGGACTATCTACAGCATAACCCCTCGGTTAGGGCAGAAGACAAAAATCTCTGTTCTAGTATCCTGAAAATCATGAGGTAGAACCGAATAGAAGTAACACAAGATAATTTCCCTTTCGATTGTCAGTTCCGTTCACACTCTCATAAAAATAAGGACTAAAATCATGCCTGATTCATTTAATCCTTCCGTTGACACGATTCCCGTTCAAGATTATATCAGCAAAACGGTAGCCATTGCGCTACTTCATGAATTACTAGAAGACGAGGCAATAGATGAAGTGGTCACCAACCGAATTATGGAGAAATTTAGTCAGACCTTAGAAGACTCTTCTCCAGGTATTAATCAGTTGCCAGCTTTATCCCTGATGGTAATTTCAAGCATCAAAAGCGTAAAAATCATAGGACCAGAAGGATTCCAATACAAGTTAGGGGAAGGAACACAGGAATCATTAAATCTTTTAGAAGGGGAATCAACGTTCCAATTACAAATTTATCCTTCAAAAGAATGCCCAAACCCACTTGATTGTCCAGAGGCATCACAGCCCCAAATTATCATTCCTCGATCAGGCTCTGGTCCGACAATCGATACTATTCTGATGCAGAACTCACAGGATGTTATGATGATGGGCAATCCGATTGATGGTCCCCCCTCGCCTGGTGGGATAGATACACCACCTGCCCCCTCGCCGGGTGGTATAGATACACCACGTACCCCGAAACCATAAAAAGTGGCAATTCTCAAGACCGTTGAAACTGAGGAATAATAAGGGGTTCTAGAATTTTGAAAGTTAAGGGAGGAGGAGAGCTTAATCGCCCTCCTCCCCCATTTCTTTTCTTCTACGTCAAAATCGCCCCACCCAATAACTTCTGATACCGCTTATCTAACTCACTCTTTAATACCGGCCATCTCTCCAAAGTTGGGTCTTTCTTAATCACCTTTTCTGCCGCATCCCGCGCTAAAATTAATATCTCTTTATCCTCAACTAAACTCGCTAACACAAAATCTGGGACGCCCGATTGTTTCGTTCCCATGACTTCCCCGGGTCCGCGCAATCTCATGTCCATTTCGGCAATGAAAAACCCATCTTGTGATTGTTCCATGACATTGAGCCGATCGCGCGCATCGGTAGTGGCTTTAGGATGGGTCATTAAGATACAATAGGATTTGTCTGCACCCCGTCCGACTCTTCCTCGCAATTGGTGCAATTGCGATAATCCAAATCGTTCGGCATTTTCGATGAGCATGACACTGGCATTGGGAACGTCTACTCCCACTTCAACTACGGTGGTGGAGACTAAAATTTGGGTATGTCCATCGCGAAACAGCCCGATCGCCTCTTCTTTTTCCCCTGATGACATCCTCCCATGCAGCAATCCCACCTTAAATTCTGGAAAAATCACCTCTTGCAGTCTTTGATATTCTTCTATTGCCGATTTTAAATCTAATTTCTCCGATTCTTCCACTAATGGCAACACCACATAAACCTGTCTCCCTTGCACCACTTCTCGCTTAATTAAATCATAAGCATGGGTGCGTTCTTTGCCAGAAAAAATGGTGGTTTGAATCGCTTGTCTCCCGGGAGGCAATTCATCGATTTGACTGACATCTAAATCCCCATGTAAGGTAAGTGCCAGGGTTCGGGGAATGGGGGTTGCCGTCATGGTTAAAACATGGGGGTCTTCGCCTTTTTGTTGCAGTTTTGCCCGTTGTCCGACTCCAAATCGATGCTGTTCATCGATGACGATTAGTCCGAGTTTGTGGAAGTTTACCGGGTCTTGAATTAAGGCATGGGTTCCCACTAAAACGGGCAATTCTCCGGTTTCTAATTGGGGAAGAATTTGTTTTCGTTTGGCGGTTTTAGTTGACCCGGTGAGGAGTTCGACGGGGAGATGTAGGAGGTTAAACCAACTGACTAATTTTTTATAATGTTGTTCGGCTAAAACTTCCGTGGGTGCCATGAATGCGGCTTGATATCCGGCTTGAATGGCGGCTAAGATGGCGACGACGGCTACGACGGTTTTACCGGCACCCACATCCCCTTGGACGAGTCGATTCATGGGTTTGGGTTTTTGCAAGTCTTCCAGGATTTCCGCAATGACTCGCTGTTGAGCATTAGTGAGTTTAAAGGGGAGGAGTTTATAAAATTTATTGATGAGTTTGCCTTTGCCGGATAAGACTGCGCCGGTTTGGGTTTCTCGGAGTCCTTGGCGACGGTGGAGGAGTCCGAGTTGTAGGTAGAAGAATTCATCGAAGACGAGGCGGCGACGGGCTTCTTCGAGGATGTCCCGATCGCCCGGAAAGTGGATTTGAGAAACTGCTTCCTGTAATCCCATTAACTGATAGCGCGATCGCAGGCTGTCCGGCAGAGGGTCGCCCAATAAGCCGACATGAGGTATCACACTCTTGACCGCTTTTCTCACAATATCAGCGGTGACTCCTTCGGTTAAGGCATAAATGGGAACAACTCGTCCGACGTTGAGGGATTCGATAGTGCCGCTTTCATCTAGCACTTCGATTTGGGGATTATCCAAGGATACGCCATATTTGCTAGTTTTGACTAACCCGGAGGCGGCAACTACTGCACCTGTCGGATACATTCGCTTTTGGATTTCTTGCCACCCGCGATTGCTTTGGCGTCCGGCAAAAAATCGACTTAGTTTGATTTGCCCGGTATTATCTTTAATAACCAGATTTAAAATAGTTAATTTCTTATTGCGTGGACTGCTAAAACAATCACATCGTTTGACAGTACCAATAATGGTGACCGTTTCTCCCGCTTCGAGTTCTTTGATATTCACCTGGCGGGCATAATCAACATGGTCCCGAGGGAAGTTGTAGAGGAGGTCGTAGATAGTATAAAGCCCCAATTTGGCTAACTTGTCGGCGTTGCGTGTTCCAATGCCGCTAACTTGGCTTAAGGCTTGGTTGAGGGAGACTGGGGAAGTGGAACGGGTGGTGTTAAATTGGGTGGTTGAGAGGGTTTCTCTGGGGGAGATGCTAGGCGATCGCATCCCTGATGTGGGGGGTTGTTCTACCAGTCTGTGTTGTTTCCCGGTGCCGTTTTGAGGGGGTGGTGTGTTTGTACAAATTCGTTCCATATCCAGAAGAAACAAGCGAGTATGTGACACCAAGGCTTGTCGCTTTTCGAGGTTCAGTTCTGGATAGCGTCCAAATTCTGCCGCTATGCTTTGCCAACGGCGCAGATCTGCCGATACGAGATTGGCAGGGGAGTTTTGTAAACTAATTTGAAGAAATTCGCTAAAGCGATATTGACTCCCGACAACATCGGTAAATCCGCGTTGTGCTTCGACAGACAAGGCTTTTTGCAATCGACCCCAATCTAATGATTCTGCGTTCACGGTTTCCCCCCTACCTGATTAATCTTCAAACCAGCTTGCACGCCATGCAGATTCTGCTTGGGCGATCGCTCGTTCCCGTTGTTTTTGATGATAGTCTCGTTTGAGTGAATTTAACCGTCCTGAGAGGGTGCGAATTTGTCCTCGGGATGCACTCAGACGGGAGTCGGCAAATTCCAGATCCGTTAATCTTAAATGAACGGCCATGATATGAACCGGCCCTTTGAGCAGGGAGGCTAAACCGGGCATCTGGGGTAAATCTTCGGTCCCTTGAGCTTCTAAGGTCAGGGTGACTAGATTCGGTGGCCCTCCGATCGCCTCGTTATTGGGCAGTTTTTCCGCAGCTTCTAGCAACATAGGGGGAACGTTTTTAGACCCGATTCCAGCAGCGTGTAGGACCTGGTTGGTTTCATGGGAGACTTGTTGCAACAGTTTAACAATTCCCGATTCTATCCGATCTTGCCACTTGGCTAAATTTTCGGGGTCGGCAATTTCTTCGAGGGGAGTGAGTTCCTCTTCGACGAGGCTAATGTCCTGCGCCGGGGTTCCCTCATCGGAAAGTCCTTCGACAACGAGGACCACTGGGCTGTCTTCGGGTTTGGGGTCTTCCACGAGGGCGATCGCCTCCGCTTCTGCTTTCTTGACGATGGACCGGAGTTGGGATTGCAGTTCTTGTTTCTGGGTTAAGGATAAGTCCAGAAAATGCTCGGGATATCCTTGGGTACAAATATGATATCCGGCTAAGATCATCTGCTGTCGCACCGCTTGTCCCAAGGCCGTCAAATAATGGCTGTAGGTCTTCTGAAATTGTCCCGCCAAGTCTTGCGCTGCCTGTTCTAGCTCTGCAATGTCCTGGTCAATGAGTTCGAGGGGTCTGGCCATAGCCTATGATTTGGATCCGATAGCAATATGAAGGTCTTTTCTAACGATAGCGGCTAGAAAAACAGAAGACAGGTCATGCTATGGTTTGACCTGCCCCTGTCTCTAGCAGTCTTTTTTCATCTCTCGGGAGAAAGCCGGAATGAGGGGATACCACCCCCACTCTAAACCGGGGCTATTTTGCGCCGGTTTGCGCGGCTACTTCGTCGGCAAAGTTGGTTTCTTCTTTTTCAATCCCTTCACCCAAAACGAAGCGGGTAAAGCGACGAACCCGAATGTTTTCACCCAATTGGGCGATCACCTGTTTGATTAACTCGGCGACGGTGATATTCTGATCGCGAATGTAAGGCTGATCCAGCAGGGTCAGTTCTTTCAGGCGCTTATCGATCCGTCCTTGGACGATTTTTTCTTTGATGTTATCCGGCTTGTTGCCTAAATCGTCCCGTCCCATTTCGATCGCCTTTTCGCTTTCGACTAAGTGTTCGGGGATATCTTCGATGCTGACGTATTCGACGTTGGGACAGGCTGCAACTTGCATGGCAATATTGCGAACCAGCGCATGGAATTCTTCACGACGCGCTACGAAGTCGGTTTCACAGTTGACTTCCACCAGGACGCCAATTCGACCTCCGGTGTGAATGTAGCTATCCACCAGTCCCTCGGCTGCCAAGCGTCCTGCTTTTTTCTCCGCAGAGGTAATCCCTTTCTGCCGTAGCCATTCTACGGCTTTGTTCATGTCCCCGTCGTTTTCTTTGAGCGCTTTTTTGCAGTCCATCATGCCTGCGCCGGTTTTTTCGCGCAGTTCTTTGACCACTTTTGCAGATATGTCCGCCATTTTCTCTTCGTTTTTCTCGATTTACACTGTCCCAGAATTCTGGGGTTTCGCCATCTGCCTTTAGCCTTAGAATAGACGATTGAAGTCTCGCCGGAACACTTTATTTTCAGCTTTTTGTGCAACTTCAGCGATAGGAGAGGATTGCGGGTTAATCTCCCGGGTTTACTCTTGACCCTATCGGTGAAGTTGCTGCTTAGTTAATCAAGCTGTTCTGGGCGATCGCTCTTATTTCTCGTCGCTTCCTTCTGCTTCGCTATCGGGTTGATAGGCTTCTTCCCCTTCTTCATCGTCGTACTCACCCTCTAGGCTGTCGTAGTCAAACTCTTCGTCTTGACCACTGGAATCGACTTCTCCATGACGACCTTCGTAGATGGCATCGGCAAGTTTTCCGACGATTAATTTAATCGACCGAATGGCATCATCGTTACCAGGAATCGGAATATCGGTAAAATCGGGGTCGCAGTTGGTATCCAACAGGGAGACGATGGGAATATCTAGTTTCTGGCATTCCTGGACTGCGTTATATTCTCGGCGCTGATCCACGATCACTACGATGTCGGGGATCTTTCTCATGTTTTTGATGCCGCCTAGATATTTTTGCAGCTTGCTCAGTTCTCGCCGCAACATGGAGGCTTCTTTTTTCGGACGCCGATCCATTGCGCCGGTGTCTTCCATGCGTTCTAATTCTTTGAGGCGATCGGCTCGGGTCTTGATCGTCGTCCAGTTGGTCAGCATTCCACCCAACCACCGTTGGTTGACGTAGTAAGCCCCACAACGGGAGGCTTCTTGGGCAATAATTCCGGCAGCTTGACGCTTGGTTCCGACAAATAGGACTTTTTCCCCACGCTCTGAGGCTGTTCTCATATAGTCGTAGGCTTCTTCCATTAACTGGGCGGTCTGCACCAGGTCAATGATATGGACGCCGTTGCGTTCGGTGAAGATATACTGCGACATTTTGGGGTTCCAGCGTCGGGTCTGATGCCCAAAGTGAACCCCTGACTCTAACAGTTGAGCCAGCGAAACTACTCCCATTTTTTTCTCCTGATTCGGGTTAATCCTCCATCCGAGCGGATTTCTAGGTCGCGATCGCGCCTTGGAAACACCCGAAACCCCGGATGTGCGAGATTAGACAACTTTACTAGAATAACACGATCTTGCCTTTTCCACCGTTCTAATTTTTACCCGTCTCCAGGGTCTCATACGGAATGCGGTTGGAATAGGTCTTGAAAAACAAGTTGAGCAATTGTAGGGTGGGCATTGCCCACCGAATCGGGAGCATCTCAAGAAGGCAAAGAGACCTAACCCCCCAGCCCCCTTCCCTACGAGGGAAGGGGGAGCAAGACGTATAAATTCCCCTTTGAGGCGAAATTGAGATGCTCCCACCGAATCGAGGTGGGCAATGCCTCCTGAGCTTCGTCGAAGGGCCTACAATTTTTAATGCTTTTATCAACCGGATTGAGTAGACCTCTTGCCTCATTCTTTAAAGCCCCCCTTCTTAAGGGGGGTTGGGGGGATCAATCCTTTTTTTTGCAAGAGGTCTAGTACCAACTGGCCCCTCTATCAGGTCCCTCGGGCTATCCGCAGTTTCCTACTGACTGCCACTCATTTTTAGGACGGGTGCAATACTTTAAATTTCTCTTCATCGCGGATTTTTGCTTTATCCCGATCGCCTCTTCAACCGTTACTTTTTCCCCTCTCCATTCGCTGCCGCATAAACCGCTTGAACATTGTACCAATTCAAAAAAATTCGGGATACTTCTAAAGCAAACTGGGATTTTCCTTGGTTGATTAACCACTGCAACAATCCAGCCATTGTCCGTTCATTTAATCTTCCCCCCAAGGACAGCATTCCCCACAAGATTCGATGCAATCCAGTCATCTGAATCATCATCCGCACTTCCCAAGTCGGATGTTTTTTGTAGAATATCACTCCCATTTTCCCCCGTTCAATTTCTCGGTTAATCGCCCGAGGTAAATCATCCAAGGTAAAGGGCGGATGCCAATGATATCCGGCAGCTTGGGGACATTTTATCAATTTTAAGCCTAATTTCTTCAGGCGAACTCCCAATTCTAAGTCTTCCCACCCATACAGGGAAAAGGAAGGGTCAAATCCTCCCGCTTGCTGCAACCATTTGCGGGCGATCGCCACGTTGCCTGTAGCAAAATAAGCAGCAGAAAAATCAGTGATTTTATAGGGTTCTGCCGTGGGATTATCAAAATTGCAGGTATTAATCACATGACCATAAGTAAACAGGCGATCGCTTCCTATTTTCTCCTCTCCCTCCCTCAACCCATCGGCATGAGCTTGGAGGAAATTCTCAGTCACCACTAAATCACTATCAATAAAAATAATTATCTCCCCTTGGGCTGCTTCTATCCCTCGGTTTCTCGCCGTTGCCGGTCCTTGATGCGCTTGTTCCAACCACCGCACATGAGGAAACTCTTCCCGATTTTCCCCTAACCATTCTAAGGTGCGATCGGTTGAACCATCATCGATGACAATAACTTCATAGCCGCTAATTTGACTCGGGTCTCTGAGTTTTTGCTGTTCTAATGCTCGCAGGCATTTCTCTAAAATCGGTCGGCGATTATAGGTTGGAATAATGATGCTAAAAAACACGGGTTCCCCTCAAACAACAAGTCTCGACTTTCGCGATCGCTGCTATGCGCCAATCTCCTCTATTTTAGAGGGTTCTTTTGTCCCTGGAAAGGGTTGTCCCTGGTTCTCTGGTCTTCCCATATCATAGTTATGGAGATTTGTCAAGTGGGGGATTGGGACTGCTTCAAAAATTGGTGCAAGCCGAGGGATGGCAGGGAGTGGAATGGTTGCGGTTGCCGAGGATTGGACAACGATTTTTCAAGGGTTTTGGCTGTTGCGATCGGTGTCTTCCTGAAATTAGACACAATAAGCCCTTGGTTTCCACCTCTGATTATAGCCTATAACCCTTGTCACTGCGTTGCTCAATTTTGGCAATTTTTAGGGAAATTCAGGGTTTTTGATTTAAAGATTTAATAGTTTTCTATGGATTTGCGCGATTGGGCTAATCTTTCGGTGGATTGGGGGGTGGTTATAGAGTTGCAATATTGAGATTTGCGATTGTATGTTAACAACAGTATCAAGACTGGAGGAATTCACCGCTGGATGTAGGCAATTGGGGTAATTTCTCCGGATTGCAACCTTGAGATTTGCGATTGTATGTTAACAACAGTATCAAGACTGAGGAGATTCCCGGTGGCGTTAGGGGATGAGAGAGATATTGCAGATTGACAACAATATCGACTAGCAGGTTCTATTGCTTCAGTTCGGCGATTGATTGTGAATAGGTCGCTGAGGTGATTAGTGCTAATGTGCAAGGGATTCCCCGCAGTGCAGCGCCCAGGAAGCGCAAGCCGATCGCGCAGTTCCAGCCTCAAACGCACAAACCCAATGTCTTATTTCTGGAGAAACCAGGTTTCTCTCTACGATTTTCGCTTTTGTCGCAGGGGCCCGGTTTCTTCTAGCAATTTTCACATCCATGAGGTACATCTATATCGATCCCCCCTAGCCCCTCTTGACAAGGGTAGGGCTGTTTCATTCTAAAATTTTCCTTGCACCGTAAGCTTTACAGCCCAAGGGTTCAATGAAACAGCCCCCCTTTCCAAGGGGGGTTGGGGGGATTACCCGAAACTAAAATAACCCTCTCCTAAACTCAAAGACGAAACATCCCGAACCAATCCAACCAGGTCACTTAACTCCCCATCTAGCCGATAAATCGCCGTTCCCGGAGGCAACCCTGCGGGAGACGCAGCAAGCTGATAGTCAGCGGCAGTACCGGGCAACTGAATGATATCTTCAGCGGCATCAAAATTAGAAATCATCGTATAATCTTTCTCGCTCTCAAGATTGAGAGTGAAAGTATCCACGACTCCCGGTTCACCCGTGAGTCGGTCATATTCAACCGTCCCCGGGCGACCTTCTTTGAAGCCGTACATCATATAATGCTCGTAAGCGCTACGGAATGCCCCACCCTCGACCGCTACGGCCACATCAGCATTTTCGGTGAGATAGTCGCCATTGCTGAATTTCTCGCCGGGGTCGCGACCCTCGGACATTCCATAATATATAAAGTGTTCTAAGGCATTTGGGAAGAGACCGTTAGTGACAGCCTCAGCCACATCGAGATTTTTGGCCAGATAGTCTTCCGAGTTAAAGGTTTCGGCAACGACATCGAATTGGGATAGTAGAGTTTCTCCTTGGGACAATCCCTCGGTCATCAGATATTCCAGGACGTTGCCATAAGTGCCATTAGCCACCATTGCGGCAGCATCGGCATTTTGGGACAGATAGAAGGTCTCGAAGTCCGCCAACTTGTCGCTGGGGAAGCGATTTTCCTTGTATCCGTATTGGAGGAAGTGTTCCACCGCACTGGAAAAGGCCCCCTCGGAAACCGCTGCGGCTACATCGGGGTTGTCGAATAAATAGGTTTCCCCGAAGAAGTAACTCGGAGTCCGGCCTTCTTTAGCGCCGAATAAGCCGAAATGTTCTAAACCACTGGCAAAAGTGCCGTTTTCGACTGCTGCGGCCACATCGGGGTTTTTGACTAGGTAGTAGTCCGAGTCAAAGAATAAGGAGGAGAAACTCTGGTTTTCCGTGAGGACGGAAGTGTTAATCGTGGCGGCATCAATTTGCGCCGTTAAAGCGTCTCCAGTATTTTCGGCAACCACTTCGTCAAAGGATTTCGTGCCACTGAAGGCGGCGCTTAGGTCTTCGGTGACGCTGGTTTGAGCCACTTTTTGCGCTTGGAAGATGTCCTCGGCACTGGTGGCGGTGAGAATTTGCTCGTTACTAGCGGCAATGACTTGCGCTAGTTGTGCCGAGTTGTTGGTGATTGATTCAACGTTTAAGGTCTCATCAAACACAGTAAAGATATTGGCGGTGCTATTGACCAGGCTTTGGATAGCGCTGGAGTCGCCCAGATTGAAACTACCCGATTCTAAAACAATGGCTAAGTTAGCAGTCACCAGGGCATCTAAGCCATTGCCTGTGATACCGAGGCTGGTTCCTATGACGTTGCTGACTTGGCTAATCAGGGTTTGCACCGCTACCTGGGCAGCTAACACCTGCAACCCTTCGCTGGAACCCGCTTGGGCTGCTGCGATGGGGTCAAACGTGGATAAGTCGATGTTGCTGGGGAGTCCCAGGGCGGTTTTCACCTGGGTTTGTGCCACTTCTGGGCTGAGTCCTTGGTCTACCAGGGCAGAAACGAGAGTCGTTAGGGGAGTCACCACAGTGGAACCCGGAAGTGACCGTAGTGTACCGCTAAAGGGTTGGCCAGTGATGGCATCAGTTCCGCCGACGACCACATATTGTCCTTCATCGAAGTCGAGCGTACCATTGCCGTTGAGGTCTAAGTCGCCGGAGATATTCAGGGTGAAGTTGCCCGCATCATCGGTGGTTGCACCCGGTTCATCGCTGTCTTGGATGTCGTTGAAGTTGGTATCCAGGAAGGCGGTGGCTCCAGCAATGGGGCCGTCTTGACTGCTCATGCGCGAGCGGTCGAAGTACCACCGGATTGGCTGTCCTCCCCCGGGGCCTAAGTTTCTTGTGCCGGTTAATTTGTACCTTACCATGTCGCCCAAGGTTATCCTGAAGTAGCGCAAGGAGCGCTTGCGGGAGTGCTGGCGGGCGCGCAAGAGGGAGGTGAAGCCTAATGTGAAGGTGAAGCCTGATGGGTCTGTGACTGAACTGATGGTGCGGCCTGATGGGTCTGTGGCTGATGTGATGGTGCGGCCTGATGGGTCTGTGGCTGATGTGATGGTGCGGCCTGATGGGTATGTGGCTGACCTGAAGGTGTTGCCTGATGGGTCTGTGAATGATGTGATGGTGGAGCCTGATGGGTGTGTGACTGTTATAGAATTTGCCAGTCCTGGAGGTAGTATGGGTGTGGAAGTTGGTGTGGGAGTTGGTGTGGGAGTTGGCACTGCCGCTTGAACACCCACCCCAAACGAATCGCTAATGCTTTCCCCGCTGCTGTCTGTGGCCGTAACTTGAACCCCGAACTCACCAGAATGGCTATCAGTCGGAGTGCCGCTGAATTGCCCTGTTACACTATCGAAACTTAACCAACCGGGCAACGGCGAGCCATTAGCCAATGTTGCACTATAAGTTAAGGTATCCCCAGCATCAGGATCGCTGAAATTCCCAGAAACATCCAGACTGAAACTGTTCCCAGTTTCCAGACTTTGGTCAGCTATCTGAGTCTGGACAACTGGCGCATTATTCGTCGCCACTTCCGTAACGCCCAAACTATAAGCCGTCGTCGCATCGGGAGTCGCACCCACTGTGGTGTCATCCACCTCTACTGTTACGTCATAACTGGACTTAGTAGCAAAATCCAGGGTTGTCCCGGCTTTCAGATACAGTTCCGAACCACTAATTT
>NZ_JAMXOT010000322.1 GCF_024220515.1 Oscillatoria sp. HE19RPO | reverse complement strand
GTTCGTTCGTAGATCAACAAAGTAGCCCCGTCAATGTAGGGGCGCAATGCTTGCGCCCTCCGGAGGGCGCAAGCATTTACTCCGACACATAGCTTCCTTTCAGTTGAAAGTTTGGAGGATTTATATTTTGCAATCCCCTATTCTCCCTCTCCTTGTAGGAGAGGGCCACCTTCAGAGGTGGGAAGGGGGCACCGGCGGTTAGGTCTCTTTGCCAAATTTAGATGCTCCCTAAATAGCTCATGCTCCCATCCGGATGCAAGAATAGCGAATTTGCCTGATCGGGGAGTTCCCAGCCGGTTCAATCTTCAGCATTATACGGAATCCGGTTGTCAAAAGTCTATCAAAACCCACAGGCTTAAGCCTGGGGCTATCCGGACGAAGCGGTGCCTGCGCGGGCTAAAAACGAAAATCGACTTTTACCAACCGGATTCCGTATTAGCTCTTTACCTGGGAGGGTCAAAAAAGCCGCCATCAACCCCTAGGATTGGGACGGCCCTAAAAAAAATTATGGCCGGTTGCATTCTCAAAATGCTCACCAGCCAGTCAGGTTCTATTGGACTGTGGGAGAGGGGGTACTCCAGCGATCGCCGAATGATCCCCTCGTGAGTTTAGCAATCAATCCCGGCTGAGAGGGAACAGGACCCAGACAAATTGTCCCGATTCATTCCCCCTGACCCGCACTATCCTCTACTGACGTTCGCCAATCGGCTCACGGGAAGAAGAGTTCCGAGGTTTGGAGCGCTTGATCGGCTTCGAGAAAGAGCGAGATGAGCGATCGCGGCTGTCATAGCGCTTGTCAGAATAGTTATCTTCTTCCGGCGCATCTTCCGAGATATTGTTCGCCCAGTTGGGACGGGTGCGATCGTAAGCCATTTGCAGGGCTGCTGCGGCGATCGTGTGGGGGTCATATTCTTCGCTCAGTTGAGCGACGATAGGCAAGAACGAAGCCAGACGTTCGCCACTGAGGATTTCCCGAACTTGAGCTTGCAGTTTTTCCAGATGCCGCGCCTCAATTTGAGAGCGAGTCGGAATCGAGCGAATCTTCAGAGTTTGACGCAGATGCCGCTCAATTTGTTGGAGCTTGCGCCGGTCAAACGGCTGAATCAGGGAAATGGCAGTGCCTTCACGACCGGCGCGGCCCGTGCGTCCGATCCGGTGGACATAGCTTTCCACTTGATCCGGTAAATCGTAGTTAATCACGTGGGTCAGGTGATCCACATCTAAACCCCGTGCCGCAATATCCGTGGCAACAATCCAGCGGACTTGTTGCTTGCGGAAGCGATCGATTAAGCGTTCCCGCTGGGACTGGTTGAGGTCCCCGTGGTATTCATCCACGCTGTGACCTGCCGCTTGCAGTTGGCTGGTGAGTTCAGCCGCCGCCCGTCGGGTGCGGACGAAGACGATCGCCGTTTCCGGGTCTTCCAATTCTAAAATTGGCAGTAAGGCCCGAGATTTGGACCAGCCGCGAGGGACCATGTAGATTACTTGGTCGATCTGCTTCGGCGTCGATTTTGTTTGCTCAATCCTCACTGTCACCGGATCGCGCATGAACTTATTCATCAGCTTACGAATGGAAGGTTCCATCGTCGCGGAGAAGAAAGCGGTCTGACGGTTTTTGGGGGCTTTATCGAGGATTTTTTCCACATCGTCAATAAAGCCCATACTCAGCATTTCGTCCGCTTCATCCAGGACGAGATGGGTCAGGGTATCGAGGTGGAGATGTCCACGATTGAGCAAATCCAGAACCCGTCCGGGGGTGCCGACTACAATCTGAACGCCTCGTTCCAAGCGCTGAATTTGGCGCTCAATGGAGGACCCACCGTACACGGCAAAAATCCGTACCCGGCGATCGTCAGTTAATTCGCGAATCGCATTACTGACTTGAATCGCCAGTTCCCGAGTTGGGGCCAAAATCAGTGCTTGAACACTCTTGTCGTTAACATCCATCTGCTCCAAAATAGGCAGAGAAAATGCTGCTGTTTTGCCGGTTCCTGTTTGGGCTTGTCCGGCTACATCTTGTCCCGCCAGCAGTTTGGGAATGGCTTGTTCTTGAATGGGGCTCGGTTCAGTAAAACCAAGTTTTTCTAGCTGTTGTACGCGCTCTTCTGAAAGACCTAAACTTTGAAATGAAACAGTCATTTATTCTCCTAAAACGTTTGAGTTTGGGGCTGCTCAAGGGCAGCTAATACCATTTCTCGTTTTTGATGCTACATGGGGTTGCTCTTAGGTATTTAGAGCGAGGACAGATACGCTTTCGATGTAGAGCATAAAAATAGAATTGGTATTGATGCTAATTGAGATTAGCGGATGTTGAGGGGTACGTCTGATTTGCCTGATATTCACAAGATTTGTAAAAAAAAGGCACGGTAGAATCGGGCTTTCTGTCTTAAGGTCCTGTTCACCGCTCCGAGGCTGGTACTGAACGAGCTGTTAAATTGCAGAGGATCTCAACATAGATGTTAAAGACCATACCAAAAACCGTCCCAACCTTCCCCAGAAAATCTAGAGTCTTTAACTCAAGGCAATAGATTCTCGTTGCACTAGGTCAGCTACAGTTGCAACATGACCGTAGAGGTCGTAAACGTCAGCACTGGCGATCGCCACCGGCACCCTCGAACCCAGACGTGCATTTCCCTGGACATAGACCAACCCATCCACTTCAGGCGCAAATCGCGCCGATCGGCCTATCAACTCCCCAGTTTCGGGGTGTTCTTGTTCGATTAATACGTCTACAACTTTACCGATTTCCCCTTGATTCTTCTTCAGTGAAATCGGCTGCTGCAATTCCATCAGAGCATCCCGCCGTTCATCCATCACCTCTTGCGGGAGTTGATTGGGAAGGCTATAGGCAGGGGTTCCTTCTTCCGGGGAAAAGGTGAACACGCCTACATGATCGAACTCATGACGTTGAACAAACTGATACAGATGCTCAAAATGTTCGTCCGTTTCGCCGGGGAATCCTACGATAAAGGTCGTTCGCAATACCGCATCCGGCACCGCTGCTTTAATTCCCTCGATAATCCGATCATTGACCCCCGCTTGCCAGGGCCGATTCATCGCCCGCAGCACTTCCGGATGGGAGTGTTGCAAGGGTAAATCTAAGTAAGGCAGCACGTTGGGGGTTTCCCGAATCGCCCGCAGCACTTTCGGGGTCAGTCCCGTAGGATAGGCGTAGTGCATCCGAATCCAAGGGACATCTACCCCGCCCAACGCACGCAGCAGTTCCGCCAATCTGGGTTCACCGTATAGGTCTAACCCATAGTTGGTGGTAATTTGAGAAATTAAAATAATTTCTTGGACGCCCTCGGAGGCCAATTGCTTGGCTTCCGCTACGATGGACTCGATGGTGCGCGATCGCTGGTTTCCCCGAAGATGCGGAATGATGCAAAATGCACAGCGGTAATCACATCCCTCCGCGACCCGCAGGTACGCTACACCTTCGGTAGTCGTCCGGTAGCGCGGTGTCGTCTCATCGGCGATATAAGTCGGTTCTGCGGAAATCTCTGTGACTCGCTCGCCGACTTCGACCCGTTCAATCACTTCTACGATTTTATTATAATCCCCAGTGCCCACAACTGCAACTGCTTCGGGCAGTTCATCAAATAGTTGTTCCTGGAAATGTTGCGCCATGCATCCAGTAATGACGATTTTTTTCTTCGCCTCCGCTAGTTCTACTAGCGTCCGGACTGACTCTTCCCGAGCCGATTCAATAAAACTACAAGTGTTGACGATGACGTAATCTGCTACTTCTTCATCGGTATCGACCGAGTAGCCTGCTTGTACCAACAGGCCCAGAATATGTTCGCTGTCAATGCGATTTTTCTCGCACCCTAGATGAGAGATAGCAATGGTTGGCTTTTTGCCCATGCAGTTATTGCTTCGAGTTATTGTAATGGTGCTCCGTTGTAGAGCGAGTTTCGCTCCTGATCGTCAGTTTTATCAAAATACAGTATAGCCGCTTTTTCTACAAGTTTTCCCAATCGAACTCCTGGAGCTAGGGGTAAGGGTCCTGATCAAAGGATTCCTTATCCTTTCGGTTCTGGCTTGGGGCCTGTTGGATTTAAGGCTCCCGGTGTGGAGACGGTCGGTTGCACGCTCAGCAGCTTGTATCTCGTGTCAATGTACTATAGCATCTAACCGCTATTAATCGCGAGTCAGAGCATTTTCCCCCGAAATTCCTAATCCAGACTCTATTTAGGGGTGACTCGAAGGCGCTGTCTGTGTGACCCCTTTTTGAGGAGGTCCCCCTCGTTGGAGCCAGGGCTGTGCCTGAATTTCCCCGGCTCTTTGAGCAGAGGGTTCAATCCTGAGCTTGTCAGCAAATGTCAGCATTTCATCATCCAGGATTCCCGTTGTTTTGCCATCAGGACAAGACTGATCTAGTCCCCGGAAATCCGCCCTGGACTCTGGGCGATCGCCCCTTCTCCCCGGATTGCCCCCCTGGAAAACTCTGGTGTCATCCGGAGTCTGCACCTAGAAAAATACCGATCGCCCCTGTTGTCACCGCCCCTCTCCAGAGATCTTCTGCTAATTTTCCCCCAGCAAGGAATATGGCCACAATCCTGCTTATCAAAGGATTAATCTTCACTTTGCATCGTCTTAAAATACTCCCTTGCTCTCAAGGCTTTTTTGCCAAGGGTTTAGATTACAATAAAACCGAGTCAGAAAAATTTTTTCACCGGCTCTCTAGTCTCATTTCCCTAAAAAAATGACGATAAAAGAGCCTATACTCATAAGTGAGCGAGATTAACCCAAAACCGGGCTCTTGAGAGTCTCCCCACCGGGTAAATCCAGGATTCCTCAAAGGTTTTCGGGGAAAATCGCAGCGAAACACTTGGACCCGACTCGTCAAGCGAGCCTAACCCTAACTGGGATTTTCAGACTGGGGAATGAATCCCGCAATCAGGTCATCGGTGCTTGGTCAACATCAGAAGCGATCGCCCCCTTTGTCGCCCCCTTTGATAGGATTCCTCCTGGGGAGTCTCCCCAGCTACAATGATTGGGGAGAAAACCCGATCCCAGACTCCTAAACGGGGAGAAAAAAGGAGAAATGCCAAGTCTGTTCTCCCCGGAGTCAGCAACCCTCTCGCCCGGATTTTTAACCGGGACACAGGGAAGGGATTGATTGAACGTTTAATCTTTATTGTGCCTGAGCCAGGAGCGTAGCGCTATGTCAGACTTAAATCGTGGAATTATGAAATTTAAAGGGGCCGACAGCCCATTGCTGGTCGGGTTTTCCTCGGTGCTGATTTTAGGCGGCATTGCCTTTTTAATTTGGTGGGGGTTGCAATCGGCCTACAGTTTCAACTAGACCGGGATATTGAGGCGATCGCCCAGGTGGGTCCGGTCTCCCCTCAGCCTTCATCCTCAGATGGGACTCAGGTTTGGAAATCATGGTCTGATAGTCCTACCCGGATCGACAGGTAGGAGACCCCTGCGGTCCCCTCTCCAAGACACAGGGGAGGGGACCCGATTTTAATGAAGAGTTTTGTGACTTGAAAAACAGCCTCTTTCTTGAGATCGGCCTAAAACTTCGGCAGGCGATCGCGCCATCAGATCAACCGAGACTCCCTCCAGCACAAAAGGGGGGACTTTTGTCGCCCGGATCATCCGGACTTCTTTGACAACAAGATCCGATCGGAACGTTATTATGGGCATCAAGAGCCTACTTGATAGCCTCATGAGCACAACGCGATGGATTCCTTTAATTTTACCTCATTACTTCTGCCCCCTCGTGATTTCTTCACCCCTCCCCCATTCAGTTTTAGCTGTTTCTCAACTGCAACCCCTGTTAGGAAATATTTGGCTTGATGTCGGGGTCCTGATGTTCATGCTGGTCCTCTCAGCAATGTTTTCCGGGTCAGAAACTGCGATTACAGCCCTCGATAATCTGAAATTGCGATCGCTCATCAAAGAACAAGGGGACCCTCACCGCATCTTTACCCTAGTTCTGCACAAGCGCACTCGCTTTATTACCACCCTCCTCGTCGGCAATAACCTCGTCAATAATTTTTCCGCCATTTTGACCAGCAATCTCTTTGCCTTGTGGTTGGGAAATGCCGGATTAGGAGTCGCCACGGCCATTATCACCCTGTTAGTCCTGATTTTTGGGGAAATTACCCCCAAATCTTTAGCAATTAACAACGTGATCCCCTTCTTTAAGCTGGTGGTGCGACCGATCTATTGGTTGTCCCAGGTACTCTCCTTGTTTGGGATCGTGCAGTTGCTCGAAAAAATCACCCAGGTGATGATTCGGTTGGTTCAGGGAAATAACGTTCAACAAGGAGAATCCTTAACCGATCTGCAGCTGATGATCGAAATTCTTGGGGGTCGGGGTCAATTAGACTTGTACAAGCATCAGTTACTCAACAAAGCCCTGATGCTGGATAGTTTAAGCGCCAGGGAAGTCGTCAAACCTCGGATTGAAATGCGAACGATTTCTCATGAGGCGACGTTACAGGATTTGGTGGATTTGTGTTTAGAAACGGGATATTCGCGGATTCCCGTCCAGGAGGAATCCAAAGACCGAATTGTGGGGATCGTGCATCTTAAGCGGGCAATCAAGCAACTTCGAGTCTGTCAACAGGAGGGAATCGAGAATGGGGGCGTGACCCTGGCGATGGATCCTCCGGTTTATGTCCCAGAGACCAAACGAGTCGCGGACTTGCTCAAGGAGATGTTGCAACAGCGGCTGCATATTGCGATCGTTGTCGATGAGTATGGGGGAACCGTCGGGTTGTTGACCCTAGAAGATATTCTTGAAGAACTCGTCGGGGAAATTTACGATGAGAGTGATTTGGACAACCGTACCCACCGCAAAGGGGTCCTGAATGTCAGTTCCCTGAGCATTCGCAGCAAACGGGGGAACGGTCGATGAGCTATTCGAGGCCGGGTCAAACCCGGGCTTAAAAAAAAGTTTGCTTAAACCCTTGACTTCTGTGAGAGTTCTGCTAGTATTAGTAATTGTGGACAAAAAAGGGTCGATGCCCGAGCGGTTAATGGGGGCGGACTGTAAATCCGCTGGCTACGCCTACGCTGGTTCAAATCCAGCTCGGCCCACCACAATTCATTCAAATTTCTAGGTTAAGGGTCAAGAAATCATGACCGATTATTAACCGTTTGAAGTTTGGATTTTGTCTGCCCGTGTAGCTCAGTGGTAGAGCACACCCTTGGTAAGGGTGAGGTCACGAGTTCAATCCTCGTCACGGGCTTTTGAAGCTGAGAATAAAAACAACAGGGTCTAAGACTTGAGAGAGTGTTAGACCCTGTTTTTTGGATAACTATGAGGGCAACAGGGGAGAAAAGCCCCTGTTGCCCTTGATTTGACCCATCGGGAAAACCCTCAGCCGAGAAACGGGTGCGGCAGGACTCGAACCTGCGACCAACGAATTAGAAGTTCGCTACTCTATCCATCTGAGTTACGCACCCACATAACGGTTATGGGAAAACCCCGATTGAGTTTTGGCTTTGGAGTCAGTCTACCAGACTATCCAATTCCAAGAGACTCTCAGGATTCATTTCTGTATTTTATCAAACAACAGGGCATTTGCATAGCTGCTTTCCCAGGGGATTGGGTTTTTTCGATTCAAAAGTTCGCCGATGGCGAGAATCCGCGTCCATGAATCTCAACAGTTGGGTTAAGAACTCTTTAGGGGATTCCAACAAATAAATCATCCTTGCTTTGATGCGATCGCACCTAACAAGGCTCTTTTAGCCCGCGCAGGCACCGCTTTGTCCGTGTAGCCCCAGGCTTGAGCCTGCGGGTTTTTTGAAGGTTTTATTTTTT
>NZ_JAMXOT010000321.1 GCF_024220515.1 Oscillatoria sp. HE19RPO | reverse complement strand
ACAAATAAATCATCCTTGCTTTGATGCGATCGCACCTAACAAGGCTCTTTTAGCCCGCGCAGGCACCGCTTTGTCCGTGTAGCCCCAGGCTTGAGCCTGCGGGTTTTTTGAAGGTTTTATTTTTTGGAGTTCCCTAATACTAAATCCGGTTGTTAAAAGTATGACAAATCGTAGGACCTTCGACAAGCTCAGGAGGCATTGCCCACCTCCATTCAGTGGGCAATGCCCACCCTACAATTTGCTCAACTTATTTTTAAAGACCTATTCCAACCGCATTCCGTATAAATTCTGTCCCGGTTTTTTACAGATTGGAGGAATTCAACTCCCCAAAAGTGGTAGAATTGAACAAAATGCTATCAATTTTGTTCACAACTCATAATTTTATTAACTGCGATGAGTCACCCATCCACCCCGTCTGAGTTGTCCGACCGACCTGAATCTGAAACGGCCCCCTTGACTGAATCTGAAGCCGGTGAAGCCCCTGAAAGCCCCAAAGATAGCTATGTGAAACTGGCTATGCGAAATATGGTTCGCAAGCGGGGGACTTCTTTGAAGCACTTCTTCCTGACGACGGCGGGATTGTTAGGGCTGCTGGTGGGACTTGCCTATTTAACCCGTTAAGCAGAGGATAAAAATAGAGTGCAGTGTCAAACGATTCCACTGGATCTGAGTGTGCAAAATGCTTATTGGGAGTCTGATGTGGCGGGGAGAGTGCCGTTCGAGGCGACTGCCTCCGAAACCTGGGACCAGTGGTTCCAGACTTGGTTGCAACAGCTTGAAACCGAACTGCCACCGGCGATCGGCTACGAACTGAGCATCCGCCTGAGTGACGATGGGGAAATCCAACAACTCAATGCCCAATATCGCCATCAAGATAAACCTACGGATGTGTTATCCTTTGCCGCTTTAGAGGTAGAGTATCCACAGATAGAGTCTATCCCCGGAGAAATTCCTCTGTATTTAGGGGACATTATTATTTCCGTGGACACAGCCGCTCGACAAGCCGAACAGCAGGATCATTCCGTCACCGTAGAACTTGCTTGGTTGGCGGCTCATGGACTCCTTCATCTGTTGGGTTGGGATCATCCGGATGAAGAGAGTTTGATGCAGATGCTAGGTCAACAAGAAACCTTACTCACCGCTGTGGGTCTTGCCTTGTAACGATACAGACAACACAACTTGTCAAAAAATCAGGTTGTAGTATGGTTTCAGTATCTGAGCTTTCCTAGCGCACGGAAGCAATATCTGCTATGAAAATAGACCGTTCGGAAATAACTGGCCAACCGACTCCATCCGTTGACCCATCATCAAATTTGTCTACTGTTCTGCCTATGTCTCCAGAGGGAACGACCCCACCATCCAAGCGAGCATCGCATCAGCCTACCCGATTCAATCGTGATTTGTCCTGGCAGGTTGCTACGAACTTATTCATCAGTTTTAAATATGCGGCAACGGGAATCAGCTACACCTTTCAAACCCAACGCAACTTTCGGATTCATGTCGTCATTGGTTCAGTGGCGATCGCCCTAGGGATTTTTTTACAAGTCGGCTTTGTAGAAATTTCCATCATTACCTTAACAATTGGGGCGGTTTTAACCATGGAACTCCTGAATACGGCCCTAGAATCTGTAGTGGATTTAACCGTTCAGCAAAGTTACCACGACTTGGCTAAAATTGCCAAAGATTGTGCCGCCGGTGCCGTATTAATCTCAGCGATCGTCGCGATCGCCGTGGCCGGATGCCTGCTGTTACCCCCCTTATTCACCTGGGTGCAAAGTATTCTTTAACTCAGGGTCTTGACCCTCCCCAGTGGAGAGAGTCCCCGGTGCCATTGACACCCAATACGGTCCCCGCCTAAACTCCTCGGGTTATGAATTGCCAAGGCTACAGTCTCAATCGCGATCGGGAAGGGTGGAACTCATCCACCCCTCACCCGACTCCTGGAGTCCTCAACCGGCATCCCTCTCAATCTCCTGAATCGAGCCCGCTCAACTCCGGTTCAAAAACGTCTTATTCTATCAGAGAATGTCAATGAATTAATTTAACAGGATTGGCCTAAACTGCCAACTCTCAGCTTTAAACTCTAAACTCTAAAATCCCCAATTATTATAATAGACTTCTTGCAAAATTCTAAAAAGCCCCCCTGGAACTCAACATTTATTCCTCTGGCTCCCCCCTTCTTAAGGGGGGCGGGGGGGGATCTAAGGGGGGTCGGGGGGATCAATCCTTTTTTTTGCAAGAGATCTCATGATTGTTCGCCTAAACAGGAGTCTCTACCTTGATTGTCGTTATCGATAACTACGATAGTTTTACCTACAACCTCGTCCAGTACCTCGGAGAACTAGGCAAAGAAACGGCGATCGCCTCAGATATCCGCGTCTACCGGAATGACCAAATCACCCTCGACCAAATTCGTAAATTAGCACCGGATGCGATCGTCATCTCCCCAGGACCCGGACGCCCGGAAGATGCAGGCATTTCCCTGGAGTTAATTACCGAATTAGCCCCCACCCTGCCGATTCTCGGCGTTTGCCTCGGCCATCAATGCATCGGACAAGTCTTTGGCGGTCAAATCGTCGGTGCACCGGAACTCATGCATGGTAAAACCTCCGAAGTTCATCACAACGGAGTGGGCGTCTTTCAAAATCTCGACAATCCCTTTACCGCCACGCGGTATCACAGTCTCGTCATTGACCGAGACACCTGTCCTTCAGAACTGGAAATTACCGCATGGGTGGAAGATGGCACCATCATGGGAGTCCGACATCGGAAGTATCCCACCCTAGAAGGCGTGCAATTTCACCCCGAAAGCATCCTCACCACCCCGGGAAAACAACTGCTACAAAACTTTCTCGATCAGTTGAAATCCCTCGTGTAATCAACCCTTTCATCCTCGACCGTTGACCTTTAAATTCCGCTGTTTGTAGCGATTGCGATCATGATTAATCGGCGACAGTTTTTCCATTACGGGAAAGTAGCGGCTTTGGCAGGGATTGCCACCACACTTCCTTCAGCATGGCAACAATGGGCCGCTCAAACGCCACCCAGTTCGGGAAACCGGGCTAACAACACTAATTCTCTCTCCGTAAAATGGTTAGGCCATACTTGCTTTTTATTTGAAGGGGAAGGCCAGCGGGTCCTCGTCAATCCCTTCCGGACCCTCGGATGTACCGCAGGATATCCCCCCCCGTTAGTCTCCGCAGATTTAGTCTTAATTAGTTCTCGGTTATTGGACGAAGGAAATACCGAAGGACTCCCGGGACAACCCCGATTATTGTTTGAACCCGGGTCCTACCAGTTTCGCAACAAGCAAATCCAAGGGATTCGCACGGACCACGATCGCTATGGCGGACGACGGTTTGGCATCAATGTCGCTTGGAGTTGGACCCAAGCGGGGGTGAAAATCCTCCACCTAGGCGGCGCAGCGGCACCGATTAATTCAGAACAGCAAATCTTGATGGGACGCCCAGATTTGCTGTTATTGCCGGTAGGAGGGGGTCCAAAAGCTTATACCCCCTCGGAAGCCAAGGAAGCAATGGTCAAATTGAACCCCAAGGTGGTGATTCCCATGCATTATCGCACCACTGCCGCAGATGCTGAGATTTGCGATTTAGTTGAGGTGGATGAGTTTTTATCGGTTCTGGATAATCGGGTTGTCGAACAGGTCAATGCCAATTCCCTTGAACTGACTACGGGTAGTTTGCCAGAAACGGGTCCAGTGATTAAGATTATGAGTTATCAGACGGTGACAGGTTGAGCAGTAGCTAACGGAATTACTCATGACCTTGATAGAGAAGGGGGGGCAGTACAGAGACTGCCCCCC
>NZ_JAMXOT010000320.1 GCF_024220515.1 Oscillatoria sp. HE19RPO | reverse complement strand
TTGCCCCAACCCACCTGTTATCCGCTAGTGATACGGAATCCGGTTAGCCCGCACCCTAAAGGGTGGGGCACTTGCGGACGAAGCGGTGCCTGCGCGGGCTAAAAACGAAAACCGACTTTTACCAACCGGATTGGGTATGAAACTGGGTTAGGGGGATTGCAAAATATAAATCCTCCAAACGCGCAACTGAAAGTAAGGTATGTGTCGGAGTAAATGCTTGCGCCCCTGGGGCGCAAGCATTGCGCCCCTACATTGATCGCGCTACTCCGTTGATCTACGAACGAACGTTTTGGAGATTTTATTTTTTGGAGTTCCCTAGGAGAAATTTAAGCCACCTGGAAACCTGCTGGCTGACCATTGGGGGCAAAATTCGCTAAAATGTCAGCTAACCCTAGACACCGATTCAGACCGTTTAAAAGTCTGGCCTACAGAGGGTTTGACCCAGACTCAATGGTGTTGCTTCCCGTTCAATAATTGAGAGGTTTAATTTATGGTAACCACCCCTCAACCTACCCAGGTCATCTACCCTGATTGTGATGGAAATCCGATGTCTGATAATACTCGCCAATTTCGTTGGATTGTGGTGATTAAAGAGAATTTAGAGATTCTGTTTGATGAGGACCCGAATGTTTTTGTGGCGGGGGATTTACTGTGGTATCCCATCGAAGGAAATAATAAATTGCGTCAGGCCCCTGATGTGATGGTGGCGATCGGACGACCTAAAGGCGATCGCGGTTCTTATAAGCAATGGGAAGAAGGGAACATCCCTCCCCAAGTGGTGTTTGAAATTCTTTCCCCCGGAAATCGCCTCAAGGAAATGGCGAAGAAACAAGAGTTTTATGACCACTATGGGGTGGAAGAATATTATGTTTTCGACCCCGATCGCCTGGATTTCAATGGGTGGCTACGCAATCAGGCGGGTTCCCTACAGGTGATTGATCAGCCCGAAAATTGGACGAGTCCCCGGTTAGGGATTCGCTTTGAATTGCAGGATGAACAGTTCACCATCTACCGTCCCGATGGTGAGCGATTTCTGACCTCTACAGAGTTAGCCAAACAAGCGGAACAACAACGTCAGGAGGCTCAACAACAACGTCAGAGAGCAGAGTCCGCAGAAGCACGCCTTCGGGAATTGGAGGCGCGTTTACGGGAACTAGAAGGCGATTTCCATCCTGAAGGGTAAAATCATCTGACTCAGGACAGTGCAACGGTTTCGCCCCTCTGAACTGTTCCGAGGGTTAGGGGCGGAACCGACGAGTTCACCTGGGTTGGAGAGGGCTGGAAACGGCCCTAGTGATGGTAGAGTCTTGAGGGCGATCGCCGCCAATTGTTTCATCTCCAGATAGCCAGATGAATAAATTTGAAGTCCTGACTCCCCTACAATTCACAGTCCGCACCTCAGAAGAATACTGGGAGAAGCTGCTCGTTAAGCACCCAGACATCGCGGATCTCGAAGCAGAAATTCAACAAGCGCTAACTGCCCCCGATGAAATTCGTCGCAGTAGCCACGATCCCAATGTACTGCTGTTCTACCTGATCCTCAAACAAAAACGCTGGGTGGTTGCCGTTGTTCGTCGCTTAAATGGAGATGGATTTCTGATCACAGCCTATCAAACTGATGCAATCAAAGAAGGAGAAACCCTATGGCGCAAGTAAAAATCTACTATGAACCCGAGATGGAATTACTCACCATTTTTTGGCAACCTCCCCGCAAAAATCAAATGGCGACAGAACTGGGAGATGGGGTGATATTAATCAAAGATGAAACAACAGGTGAACCCATTGGCATGGAGATTCTCTCCTATAAACCGAGTGATAATCGCTTGGATGCTGTCACTGTGGAAATGGGGCGATCGGCAACAAGCTCATAATCGCCATTTTTACTCAGTAGCACCAGCCACTCCCCGGATCTGCGCCAATACTTAGGTTATGCTGTTTAGGCATTTAAACTGGATGCTCCGCGCAAAAGTTTCATAATTTTAGGATATCCAGTGTAAAAAGGCAACAGCTTATTTCATCTACAGAACAACATTAACCAAAAAGCAATTAAGCATTAAGATAGCTGATCAACAAATCACACATCGCTTCAGTTAAGGGAATTTTTGTTTCTATTTCTAGCCAAAGATATTGACCAAAAGGATTATTTTCTAAAAATACATATTCATTGTTGGGAGTCACAATAAAATCCATCGCTCCATATAACAGTTTTTGTTCTTTCAAAAATTCGATGCAGAATTTTTCTATTTTTGCGGGTAGTTCAAAGATAGAATGGGGATTCATTTGAGTATGGAGTCGCCAATCAACTTTGGTTTCTTCATGGGCTTGTGAATCAATTTTAACGGCAAATACCTTTTCCCCAATAACGGTAATCCTTAACTCAAATGCTTTTTCGATATATTCTTGCAATTGAGTCGGTGCTAAGGAAATAGTTTGATAGAATTGATAAAAATTATCTTTACCAATTTTTCTTGAGGGGATACCTTGATTGAGTCCGTCAATTGTTACATTTCCAGTATAAATTGTTTTAACTAAAACCTCCTCGCCGCACTCTATAAAAAAATATTTAGCTGTTTCTGGCTGTGTAGTTATTAGGGTTTTGGGGATTTTGACCCCATATTTATTGGCAAGTAAAAGTTGTTGGAATTTAACCTTCGCTTTATTGGCAATAAATGGATCGTTTATCCATCTGATGCTGGGTATAGAATATAGTATATTAATAAAAGATTTGGTTTCTGAAGCGATAAACTCTTCTTCCGCAGATTCAGCAATCTTACCAAAAAAATCAAATTCAGGTTTTCTCAACCATGCTACTTTTAGTTGATCTAAGTTTAAGATTCTCCCAAGTTCGTCAGTAATCTGTCCAGTCCATAAACCATTTGAATGGATATGAAGATTGATTTTGTATTTTCTGAGCAAATCTTCTGAGTTTAACCGAAAAACTTCAATACCCTTTTTATATAGGGTTCTAATCACTTCATCGGTGTGGACATCCTGCTTGTTCGTAAAAATTAAGAGCATATTTAATTTATAACATTGTTGTTGGGAAATAAACCAGGTCTGGCGATCGACTGATACTGATGGTTCACATCAGGCTTTTTATTCTAACAATCCCTCACACATCAAAAAGATACGATAGAATGCCCCGCACTCTACCGTACCGGATAATCGCTGTTGTTTGATTCAGAAAACCCGTAGTTTTTCACTCATGCCACTGTCAGCTTTAAGTATCAGACTGCTTTGCATCATCTTTTTCATTAAGAATACCGCTATAACTATCACGATAGGTCAATGAACTACCAGCAGCAAAAACAGGAATATTCGACGTTTGAGTTTCCGGATCATAGGATTCTGTTAGAATCTGTGAATCCTGAATCGCTTGATCGTACAATGCTGGGTTGATTTTCTCAACAAAATTGAGAGTGAAAGGCACCGAACTTGCCGGTTGTTCTAAGGTTGGTGTTCTCATAAGACTGATTCTCAAGAATTCGCTAACAAGATTCTAATTGATCTGGTTGAGATTGGGGGTGGCATTTAGTGGGAAAGTTAGACTGACGAGGGTTAGTGTGATATAGTAGGATTTAGTGCATAAACTGGTTCTCTGTTTGCAAACTTTAAATTTTAGTGGCAAGTAGTGGGTTTTAGTGCCAAAACAACGTAAATGAGGACAAAAAATATCTATGGACATTCAAGAATTGTCAAAATGGACTGATGAACAGGTATTTGCCAAAACCGGAAAACACCTTAGTTCTTTACAAAAATCTATATTAGAAAGTATTTTACACCATAAGAATTTTCATAAGATTGCCGACCAGAATGGATATAGCTATGATCATGTCAAAAAAGAGGGGGCAAAATTATGGAAACTGCTATCTGGTGTTTTTACAGAATCTATTGAACAAAGCAATGTGCGTTCTATTTTACAAAACAAAGCTGGATCTACTATTTACAGTTTTGGGGATTCATCCTTAATTATTAGTAATCATAAAATCAAGGAAAACCATGTGAATATTTGTAGGGGAAATTCCCCAGTTGCACAGGACATAGAAAAGCGCTCATACTCTGTCCCAGTTCCCAATGAGGTTCATTTCGTAGATATAACCACCGCCCCAGAATTAAACTGTAATTACGGACGTGATTCAGAAATTTCTACCCTGAAATCATGGATGGTCAATGATCAGGCTCGGCTAATTACAATTTATGGCTTAAGTGGAATAGGGAAAACTGCTTTGATTCTTAAGTTAATCTCAGAAATTAAGACGGAATTCGATTATATTATTTATCGGAGTCTTGAGCATTTGCCTAAACTGAGGAATCTGAAAGATCACCTGACGAATTTTTTTGCTGAATCTCCAGCCAGTTCCTTACCAGAAATCATTGATTATTTTCGCTCATCTCGTTGTTTAGTAGTCCTTGATGACGTGCAGCATCTTTTTAAACCGGGTCATTTAGCGGGTCATTATTTAACAGAATATAAAGAGTATCGTCATTTTTTTCAGCAAGTGGCTACCTCGTCTCATCAAAGTTGTTTGATTTTAAGTAGTTGGGAGAAACCCGGAGACATTGAGACTTTAGAAAAGGAAAGTCAATCAACAAAATCCTTAAAGATTGAAGGATTAGGAGCATCGGCTAAAGAAATTTTGCTACACAAAAAGTTACAAGATGAGTCAATCTGGGATGAATTAATCCAGCGATATCAAGGTCATCCGGGGTGGTTGAATATTATCTCTGCAACAATTATGGAGTTATTTGACGGGAGAGCGGCTCATTTGATTCAAGAAGAGGAGTTATTTTTAGGTGATATAGAAGCAACATTAGAGTTTCAGTTAGAGCGGTTATCAGAATTAGAAAAGAAGGTGGTTCAGTGGTTAGGGAGTCAAGATGAGCCGATCGCAATTTTCCAACCCTATGCTAATCTGGAGCTTTCCCAGAATAAATTTTGGCAGATTATGCAATCTTTAAATAGACGCTGTTTAGTCGAAAAAGTGGCGATGGACGCTCCAGCATTTCAGCTAAATTATATTTTTAAAGCATATTTAGTGCAAAAGTTAAAAAATAAATAACCAGTTTATTTAAAGTATTTTCACCCTTCAAATTTCCATGAAGATAGTTTGATGGGGTCCGTTTGAAGTAATCGATAAACTTAAAAATTGGCTCCGATAGAGCATCGGTAAAAGGCAACTCCCCTCGCTTCAAAAGGCGACGGGTCAAGAGACTAAACCAATACTCAAGCGGGTTTAACCAGGATGTGTGTTTGGGCAAATAAACAACACAACTTAGAGGGTTTGGGTCACTTTTAAAAGCTCTGTGAGTTTTCATAAATGCCCAAGTTCCTTTTTTTCATTGGGCCTTTGGTCACAGGGGGATAACCGATCGCCCTAATGAGAGGGTAAGTATAAATCCGATTAGATGGCAAGAGACCCTGACTAGGGTGAACATTTTAATCAGAGGTTTGGAGGGTCGGACTGAAACTTTGGAGATATTTTAAAAAATATAACAAAAATGGAACAACAAGCAACAAATATGAGAAAATAAAGATAGAAAAACCAACAATTGTTGCCAAAGATGAGAGGGATTATTGGGTTGAATTTTACCCCATCTCTCCTTGACCTCATTCGTTGGGTTTCTCGCGATCGCCCTCAAATTAGGAGCCAAAAACCTTCTAATTGTTCCACCGGCGTCGCGAGTCTTTCATCACAACCTCCCTAACCGTTCTTGCTTAAAACTATGGTTCAGTACACGATCGCCCAATCTCCCGAAATTATCTTGACCGTTTCGGGCAGAGATTCAGCCAAAGCCCGGGACAAAGCAATGGATCAACTCCTTGAAATGATGGATGAGGGGAAACTGCCTACTAAACTCTCGAACAAACTCTCCGAGGGTTTTAGTCCCGATGAATTTATTGAAGTGAAAGAACCCGAAGGTTTAGATGAAAACAGCGATGATGCCCTCACCGAAGCGGTGCAAATTCTCAGCAGTTTGGTCACTCTCAAGGAAAAAGTGGATAAGTCCCATGCCGAGGCGCTGAAAGTGCGTGAGCAAATTGATATTCTCTTTCAGGATCGCCCGGTTACGGAAGAGGAAATTGCTAATCTCAAGGAAGGGTTTAAAACTCTAAAAACCTTTGCCCAAGCCAATCAGCGCTATCAAGCGGCGAGAGAACAAGCGGAAGAAGCGCGGATTATTCTCGATCGCGTCTTGAAATCCACCACTGCCGAGTAATACGGAATTCGGTTGTTAAAGGTTGATAAAACCCGCAGGCTGAAGCCTGGAGGCTCACAGGACAAAGCCCGCCTGCGCGGGCTGCTTTTACCAACCGGATTTGGTATTAGACCCCTAGCCCTGAATTGGTTGTACATTTAATGACGAAAAATCGTTATTTCTTGTAGGGGCGCAATGCTTGCGCCCAATTCTGAATTGGTTGTACATTTAATGACGAAAAATCGTTATTTCTTGTAGGGGCGCAATGCTTGCGCCCAATTCTGAATTGGGGGTAAATTTAATGACGAAAAATCGTTATTTCTTGTAGGGGCGCAATGCTTGCGCCCCAAGGGCGCAAGCATTGC
>NZ_JAMXOT010000024.1 GCF_024220515.1 Oscillatoria sp. HE19RPO | reverse complement strand
CCAGAACCCTCTTAAGTTTGTAGTAACGACTTCAGTCGTTTCCGGCTTCATTAAGCCTGGGGAAATAACGACTAAAGTCGTTACCACGAACCCGGAACCCTCTTAAGTTTGTAGTAACGACTTCAGTCGTTTCCGGCTTCCCAAACCCCACGTCACAATCACCGTTTCATATTGCGCTTTAACCGTTCCAACTCTTCATCAGCTTCCCAACGGCGAAATTCCTGATCCAAAGGGTCTGCACCACTGCTAAAACTGCGGTTATAACTTTTATTCCATCCCGTATCCCAACTCGTTTGAGTTTTCGTTTGAGCCCGCGCTGCCTCTGCCTCAACGGATTTCGCCTTCACTTCCCGACGACGCACTTGAATCTGACGATACAAATCTTTCGCCTTTTCAATCCGTTCTTTCACCCCTTGCATTTGTCCCCAGAATTGATTGCCTTCCCGGAGTAAGGAGGCTTCTCGTTCTTGTGCGGCGCGAACCAAATCTTCACGATTGGCAGCTTTAGCTTTACTGACGCGATCGTGCCAGAGTTGAATCTCCTGAGCGGTGGAGAGAATGCTATCCTGCAATTGTTTTTCTTTCCGTTGCAACTCCAGAATTAACTTCAGGGTATCCTCTTCTTGTTCCCGCAGTTGCTCTTCTAGCACCTGCAATTCCAGATGAGGATTATTTCGCATAAATTCCTCTAATCTGGTTTCTAAGAACCGGCTCATGTCTTCAAATAGACCCATTGCAGGCACTCCCTCGCTCAGGTTTGACTTCTTGTATCTATGGTAGGGCAATTTTTCGTGAGTGTTTTCACCGCTAGGGGTGCATGAACTGCACCCCGACTGCTTGATGAATTCCAGCGTCTTACGGGGGATTCCCTATAAAGACTGTCCGGTATAGATTGAGCGGACTTCACCATTGCGACGGATAATGGCTTCGCCGTCTTTGACTTCAACCAAACTCCAGCCGCTTGAACCGATCGTTTCGCCAATATTCACCCGACGGGGAACGCCATCGACTTCAAATAAGGCAACGGAGCGATCGCCCAATTCCAGAATTCCCACTAATTGATGCTTGACACCCGAAACGCTAGAACTGGATGCCGCTGCGGCAGGGACGGGTTCTGATTCTTCCGCTGCCGGACTTTCTTCGGCTGCTCCATTATTCCCTGGGGCTTCTTCTGCCGTCGGGGGTGCGGGTTGGGGAACGGGTGGGGGTGGCGCTGCCACCTGGGGTTGTACGTTAACTGTTCTTGGCGGTTGGGTAGGAATGGGAGTAGGAGTGGGCGCGGGTTCTGGGGTTGGAGCCTGGGTTGCCGCTGGTGCTGGGGCCGCTGGTGCTGGGGCCGCTGGTGCTGGGGCCGCTGGTGCTGGGGCTGCTGGTTTCGGCGGTGCCGTCGGTGCTGGGGCCGGATTTGCTGGCGCTGCTGCGGTAGTTTGGGGTGCTTGCGGGGTCCGAGGCACGGTAACGGTCAGATTGGGTTGCACCAGGGTCGGATTGATGCCGCGCTCTAAGGCGATCGCAATCCGATTGAGCACTTCGGCCAGATTCCCTTGATGAGGAGTATTTACCGTCACTTGGGGGGCCGGGACCATCACATTGGGCGGATTAACGGTGACATTCACCGGAGGCGGTGGCGGGGGAATCGGCAACGCGGTATTGGGGGCCACTACAGGTTCCGCCGGTTGACCCGCTGCTTGGCGGTCCATGACATCGAGCGATCGCTCCATATAGGCGGCAAAATCTGCGTCTGCCTCAGCTTTCAACTGTTCCGGCGTTTTCGGAGGCTCGACGGCTGCCTGCTGCGCTGGGGCAATTTGCGCCCAGAATTGCTGCAAATATCCCCGATTCCATAACCAGAGTCCTAGGGTAATCAGGAGCAATCCACAGGCGGACCCTAATAAGAGGCGATCGAATGATTGTCCCTTGCGTCGTTTATCCGTGCGGGTTGCCTTGGCATCCACCGTCGTTTCGGCGGCAGTTTTGGGCATCATCGTCGGAGGCAGGATGATTTGAGGCACCTGCACTGATTGCAAGGTCACCAAATCCGGGGGGGCCGGTTTGGGTTTGCGGGTGCCTCCATCTAAAATCCGGTCTACATCGTGAAACAGGTCATTCATGAGGCGATCGGCGTAGGC
This sequence comes from Oscillatoria sp. HE19RPO, assembly GCF_024220515.1. GTDB lineage: Bacteria > Cyanobacteriota > Cyanobacteriia > Cyanobacteriales > Laspinemataceae > Laspinema. The sequence goes on along the minus strand of NZ_JAMXOT010000024.1, from coordinate 16,934 downwards.
ATCCACCGACCAATTCGGGGTGCCAACTCCACCGCGCTCCTGTTCCGCCTGGGGTGAGTCTATGGTTTTGGTACTGATATCCTGAGACATGGCCTTTTTTTTATAAGGGTTAGGGTTAAAGATGCGATCGCAATCATCGGGCGACTACGGGCAACCGAGCAGTTCCCCTCCGATTTTATAATCTAGTTTAGACAATCCGACAGTCCTAATTTTAGGGCCTAATCTGCTTGCACGACTTGCACCCATTTATTGTCCTCGCTTTTGTCAGAACGGTCAACTGTCTTTCTGTTACAAAGTATTGACAATTGTTTTGTCATTGGTCATTGGTCATTGGTCCTTTGTCATTGGTTATTGGTCCCTCCCTCGTGACTTGGCTCTGCCGAGTCATGCGCTCTTGGAGGCTCTGCCTCCAGTCCCCTCACATCTCTCCTGTGAGCAGGCGGCAGAGCCGCAAAATGCCCGTGTCACGGCAGAGCCATGACACGAGAGAAAGGCTATACCGATCGACTCGTTGCCAACTGTCGCCCTTGTAACTCCAGATAAATCAACAAAGCATTAATATCCGCAGGATTCACCCCACCAATGCGACAGGCTTGACCAATCGTCAAGGGTTTCACTTTCGCCAATTTTTCCCGGGCCTCTTTAGACAAAGTGATAATATTGGCATAATCCAAGTCTGGCGAGAGTTTCCGATGTTCTTCCCGCGCCACTTGGTCGATTTGATGTTGCTGCCGTTGGATGTACCCGGAATATTTGATATCAATTTCCGCGCCTTCCCGTTCCTCTAAAGTCAAATCCAGATTGCTCAGTCCATAGCGGTTGAGGTCAACATAATGGAAACCAGGACGGCGCAACAACTCGGCTAGGGTAATTGAGCCTTTAATCTTTTGCTGAATATCAGCGGCGATCGCCACCCCCAATTCCTCATGTTCCTTAATTCGCGTTGTCTCCAACCGTTGTTTTTCGGCAGCGATATTCTCCTGCTTTTGGGTAAATAATTCCCAACGGCGATCGTCAATCAAGCCAATCTCCCGTCCCAACGGCGTCATCCGTTGATCCGCATTGTCCGATCGCAACAACAACCGATACTCCGATCGCGAAGTCAGCATCCGATACGGTTCCCGCAAATCCTTCGTACATAAATCATCCATCAAAGTCCCCAGGTAACTTTGTTCCCGAGGAAAAATAACCGCCTCCTCACCGCGCACCAACCGCGCCGCATTAATCCCCGCCACAATCCCTTGTGCCGCAGCTTCCTCATATCCCGTCGTGCCATTAATCTGACCCGCACAGAATAACCCCTCAATTTTCTTCGTCATCAAGGTCGGGTAACATTGCGTCGCCGGGAGATAGTCATACTCCACCGCATAAGCCGGACGTAGCATGGTACATTGTTCCAACCCGGGCAAACTCCGCAACAGTTCCAACTGTAAACTCTCCGGCAAACCCGTAGAAAATCCCTGAATATACAACTCAGGAATATCCCGCCCCTCCGGTTCAATAAAAATCTGGTGCGATTCCTTATCGGCAAATCGCACAATTTTATCTTCAATACTCGGACAATAACGCGGACCTTTCGCATCCACCCAACCGCCATATACCGGAGACAAATGGAGATTTTCTCGAATCAGGCGATGAGTTTCCGCCGTTGTGCGAGTGAGATGACAAGGCATCTGTTCCCGTTCCACCCAAACCTCCGGGTCAAAACTGAACCAGCGCACATCCTCATCCCCCGGTTGCGGTTCCATCTTGCTGTAATCTACCGATCGCCGGTCCACTCGTGCCGGAGTCCCAGTTTTCAGCCGTCCCGTCTCAAATCCCAGACGGTTCAAAGTATCCGTCAATCCCACGGCAGCGAATTCCCCGGCACGTCCCGCACTCATGGACTTATTCCCCACCCAGATTGTCCCACCTAGGAACGTCCCTGTGGTTAAAATCACCGCCTTGCAACCAAAGGCGACGCCAAAATAGGTTTCCACCCCGATGACATCATCATTATCACCGAGAACCAGATCCGTGACCATGCCTTCGCGGATGGATAAATTCTCTTGATTTTCGACAATTGTTTTCATCACGTGAGCATATTCCCGCTTATCCGTCTGAGCGCGCAACGCCCAAACAGCGGGACCTCGGGAAGAGTTGAGGACCCGTTTTTGCAGATAAGTGCGATCGGCCATTTTGCCAATTTCGCCCCCAAGAGCATCCACCTCATGAGTCAGTTGGGACTTCGCAGGGCCACCCACAGCCGGATTGCAGGGTTGCCACGCAATCTTATCCAAATTCAGCGTCAGCAAAAGGGTGCGACACCCAAGACGTGCCGTAGCGAGTGCTGCTTCACATCCCGAGTGACCCGCACCCACAACAACAACATCAAAAACATCTTGAAATTCAGGGGTTGGCATGGTCATGGTATCTGGATGGTGTTGGATTCTTTCCTAATCATAGCGGTTCTCATCCCCTTCTACACCCGGGTGATGGGGAAAGGTGGCATCCCGGATGATGCGTCAAACCTGAGCTCTTGCACCATTCTCAACTCCGGCGGGGGTTAAAACCCCCGCCTCATAGCTCAAGTCGGTTAAAAACCGACTGCAAGTCTGATACAGTGGTGTTTTCAGTCGATTTCAACTGAGATTTTGCACTATTCTCAACTCCGGCGGGGGTTAAAACCCCCGCCTCATAGCTCAAGTCGGTTAAAAACCGACTGCAAGTCTGATACAGTGGTGTTTTCAGTCGGTTTCAACTGAGATTTTGCACTATTCTCAACTCCGGCGGGGGTTAAAACCCCCGCCTCATAGCTCAAGTCGGTTAAAAACCGACTGCAAGTCTGATACAGTGGTGTTTTCAGTCGGTTTCAACCGACTTTAGCTGTTAGGCGGGGGTTTTAACCCCCGCCGGTTGTTGCTACTACAAATTTCTAGTTCTTTCCCTTATAAATAGCCAGAATTGGATGAATTGAGTCCAGTCGTCAATTCTACAATCAACCTAATCGAACTCCGCCAATATTCCCCAATTTATCCTGTGTAATCTACAATCTAAATAACCCGGACAACAGAGGAAAGTCAGATGCAAGCTCCCCTCCTCCAAAGACGTTATCAAATCTTACAACCCCTCAGCCAAGGCGGATTTGGCAAAACCTTTCTCGCTGCCGATACTCAACGTCCCAACCACCCTCACTGTGTGGTCAAACAACTCCAAATCCAGCCCTCCTCCCCTGGGGTTACCCTTGCTAACTCGGTTGTCGGGAAAGCTAAACAATTATTTGACCAAGAAGCAGCCCTCCTGGAAAAATTGGGCAATCATCCCCAAATTCCCCGATTGTTAGCTTATTTTGAGGAGAATCATCACTTTTATTTAGTCCAAGAATTAATCACCGGACATCCCCTGAGTAAAGAAATTATTCCTAATTTCAAACTCAGCGAAACCGAAGTGATTCAGTTATTACAAGATACCTTAGAAGTGTTGGCGTTTGTTCATCAAAAACAGGTGATTCACCGGGATATTAAGCCGGATAACTTGATGCGCCGTCAAGAGGATGGGAAAATCGTGTTAATCGATTTTGGGGCGGTGAAAGAGATTAGAAACCTTTCGGCGACTTCTGGGACAGCACTCCAGACAATGGCGATCGGGACTCGTGGCTATATGCCGAACGAACAAGCGGCGGGAAAACCCCACTTGAGCAGCGATATTTATGCCTTGGGAATTATTGCCATTCAAGCCTTAACCGGGTTAAATCCTGACCCTAGAACGGGTGGATTACCCCAAGATAAGACCACTGGGGAAATCGCTTGGCGTCCGTTGGCTCAAGTTAGCGATAATTTAGCCAATATTATTGATAAAATGGTGTTCCAGGACTATCGGCAAAGGTATGCGGATGCAGGAGCAGCCTTGCAAGATATTTTAGCCTTATCCAATTCTTCAGTTCCTTCCACTGCGCTATCTGGAAAGGGAGTTTCTGGGACTCATTCTGTCGTCAAATCTCAGCAAGGTACATTTATGTCAAAAATCAAGTGGCCCCGAGGGGATAAACTGGGTTTAGCAGGAGTCATGGTGGGAGCGTTGGGAGTGATGACTGCTGCCTTTACCGTTCCCGAAGTCCGAGGATTTATTGGATTAGAGGGGGTTAAAGATGCGCTGTATCAAGACAATGGGATTATGCTGAAATATCCCGGGGATTGGCAAGTGCAACAAATTCATCCACCCTTGGGAGGCGATCGGGCAGTATTTCAAGCCCCCAGACAACAGCCCTCAGACTATCAAGAGACGATTACCCTCACCATCATTGAGTTACCCCAACCCCTGACCCCCCAGGAATATTATCAACAACAATTGCGTCCTCAATTAGAAAGAGAATATAATCTCAATTTAGTCAATACCGCTGCTGACACCACCCTGGACAACCGGGCAGCCAATATGGTAATCTATAGTACCACAAACAATGGGATTCCCCTCAAACATAAAGCCATCTGGACGGTGAAAAATAGCACAGTTTATCACCTCACCTATAGTGGCGAAGCCGCCAACTTTCCCACGGACCAGCAAACAGTCATTAAAAAGTTGCAAGACTCGTTTAAAATCCCGAAATAAGTCCAAATCATAGCAAAAACGACAACCTCGTATCATGGCTCTGCCGTGATACGCGCCTTCTACGGCTCTGCCGCCTAATACAGGAGGCAGAGCCTCCAAAGAGCATGACTCGGCAGAAGCCCAGTCACGAGGAAATTCAACCTAATTCTAGGCTTTAATGTCAAAAATATTGGGGCAATTATGAGTAATATCACCATTCAAAATTTTGATGATGACTTGAAAAATCGGCTGCAAAAGCGAGCAGATTATTATGGTCGTTCTCTGGAAGAAGAAGCGAAAGAAATCCTTCGTGCGGTTTTAAAAGAAACTCCAGGGGAACCGTTAAATCTAGCAGAAACTATCCACAAAAGATTTGCTGATTTAGGAGACTTTGAAATTCCAGCGATTCCCCGAGAACCGTTACGCGAACCCCCTACTTTTGAATAATGATATGATTTCTTGCCAGATGCCACCAACATATTCATGACCATCCCATTTCCACAACTGTGCTGATATTATAATCAACCAGTTCACGCTTTAAAGGTCGGGGACTGCACTCATCAAGCAGGATTCGCATAATAGGCTGTTAATATTTCTTTGGCAACTTCCAAAGTGGTAACGGCTTGTTCTCGACTCACACTAGGAAAGTGGTCTAAAAATTCATCCAAGGGTTCGCCTGCTTCCAGATAATCGAGCAAGGTTTTCATAGGCACACGAGTTCCCACAAAAACTGGGGTTCCTCCCAGGATGTCAGGGTCACTATGAATCACAGGAACAGTAGTTTTCATATGACTGATTGGGGAGTAGTAATCCTGTTTATTTTAGCTTAAGGAATTACGCATTCCCTCTAAATGTAGAGGCGATTCGCGAATCGCCTCTACATTTAGGGTGGGTTTTCAAAATCGTAAGGCTTGTAAAAATTAGGACTGGAGGCAGAGCCTCCAAAGGGGCGTGACTCGCTTAAGCCAAGTCACATAGAGCAAAATTTTAATGGATATTCTCCAAAATTCATCGAGCCATGTCTCATCCTGTGAAACCCTACACCGTTGATTTCGCCTGTTTTTTGTTCCCGGGTTCTGTGGGAATGCACCATAGCCCTGCCCTGCCTCCTGTCTAGCCCTTCGCAAAAAAAAGAGGAGCCTGGGAATGAGTAAAAAAGCCCCATTTATTAAGGAGAGTTGGGGGGATCGCTCACCAGATAGTATTCACGGTGGAAAGTTGAATTTTATGATCACGGCTGATTAGTGGAACGTCACAATATAAAGCAGTAGCAGCAATGATGCGATCGGGCAAATCAGGAATTTGAGCGCGATCGACATTCAGCATGAGTTGAGCAATTTTTCGGTCAAACGGAATTTCAATTACCAGCGGGTCATGTTTGTCAATTTCTCCTAACAAGCGCGTCAAAGTAGAAGGGGCAATTCTACTTTTTTCGATTAAATAAATAATTTCAGCTAGGGTAATTGATGAAAAACCTACGGTGTCACCATCGGCAGCTATCTGTTCTATTGCTGTTTGCGCGGTGACAGAAAGACGAGGGTCTGCAAAAACATACCAAATCACTGCATGAGTATCTACAATGGCTCGCAACATTAGATATCCTCCCGAGGAAAATTTGCCCAAACATCACGGCGAGCTTCATCAATTTCCTCCGCTGAAGGTGCGGTTCCCAAGTCGGCACAAAGTCCCCACAAAGAGCGGCGGGCTTGGGAATCGGTAGGCGGTAATTCTCGCTGGATTTCAGGAGCAAGTTGCTCGATTAAGCGAACTTTATCGCTCAGGGAAAGTTGTTTAGCTAATTGTAAAACTTGTTCTAGCGTCATAGTAATAACTGTCAAATTGAGGTAAACAATTTTGAGCAAAATATGCCAGTATTGGCGTTTGGGAAAGTCTGAGTATAGGGGTGGAAATTTGAGTCATTCGATAAGGTTATTTTTTATTCTTACACCACCACCATTCCCACCTCATATTTCAGCTTCCATCTGCTTGAGAGTCTTTTAGCATTTGCAAAATTAGGCCTTGTGATTTCTGCGTATCTTTCATCCAACCCGGCAAATCTCCTAACTGCAAACGCGCATCACCCCGGTGGTAGTAAGCCTTGGCATCCTGGGGATTAAGTTTAATCGCTTCGGTGTAGTCCTCTATCGCACCGGACAAATCTCCTGACTCAGAACGGGCAAAACCCCGACCGAGGTAAGCCTCGGCTAACTGAGGATTGATTTTAATCGCTTCGGTGAAGTAATATATTGCCCCGTCCAAATCTCCTGATAAATAATGAATATTACCCTGGTTGCCATAAACCTCGGCTAACTGGGGATTGAGTTTAATGGCTTGGTCGAAGTCATTTAGCGCCCCGGGCAAATCTCCTGATTGAGCACGCGCAACACCCCGACTGCTGTAAACCCAGGGATGGGGTTTAATGTCAATAGCTTTGGTGTAGGCTTCCACGGCTTCCTGATGCTGGTTTAACTCTTCGAGTATTGCCGCACGCAATATATAAAGCAGGGCATCTTGTTTGTTGCGTTGAATTGCTTGGTCAATCGATGCCAAAGCCTCTTGATATTTTTTAAAAGAGGACAGTAAGAGACTCTTTGCCCGCCATACTTCATAATGTCTGTCGTCTATTTCTTGACCTCGCTCCTGTGCTTCTTGATAGCGTTTTTCATCTATTTGAATCGCTTGCTCGAAAGACTGCATAGCCTCTGTATCCCGGTCTGCTGCACTTAGGGCTAAACCCTTGGCGTACCAAGCAGCATAAGATTTGCGATCAAGTCGAATCGCTTGATTAAACGCTTTGACTGCTTGCTCGTAAAGACCCACCCGCCAAAGCTGATTGCCATAGTTAATCCAATCCTTAGCAGTGGCATCTTTGTTGGGAGATTTTTTCAAAGGAACCACTAGGACTTGAATCAACTCATTATGCTGATTTTTATCCAATTCTGGGGGGAGGGTGGTTTCTACCTGCAACGACTGTCGCTCAACTCCCCACAATTGTAAAGTGGCTAACAGCGTATTTGTCGGAATGCCTAAACTATTCCCCAGTTTCACACCTTCACTGTGGTTGCCCTCAGCCCGTCCGTGGATCCCCACCACTCGTCCTTGGGTATCCAACACTGGTCCGCCGCTCATTCCTCCCTGGGTGCTATTGCTATAAACAATCTCGTAACCGTCGGTGAGGGAGGCGCTGTTTTGACCAGCAAAGGAGCTGATTTCTGAATCGAATCGAAGTCCTGGAGTAAACTCAAATCGCTGATTTCTCAGAGATTCTCCCTTGGGCCACCCGGCAGTAAAGACCCAAGGTCTGTCATCTACTTGTACTCGATAATCTGCAAGAGTGGCGACGGGATAGATTTGATTGCTGCTAAACTGCACCAGCGCCACGTCTTGACCGTCCTGTTGTTTGATTTTACTATAGTCAATCCGGTAGCGGCGACCATCTGGGGTGATGAGTTGATACTCTTGGTCGGAATATTGCACCACATGGCGGGCGGTGACTACATAATAAGTATTCCCCTGTTTGCCAATGATGACTCCAGAGCCTTGGTCGCCATCTAGCGGTTGGGATTTAGACCGCGCCTCGATGCGAACGGTTACGGCTTTGGCATTGTCATAAACTTGTTTCGCCAATCCTGTCAGGGGGGGTTCGGCTTCTTTCATCATTTCTGGGGCTGCTTGCGCCAATACGGACACCGGCAAACCCCAACTTAAACTGACCATTTTCTGCCGTTGGTCGTCGGTGGGGCGCGTGCCGTTGGCATAGATAAAGGGGTCGCCGAAGAGGGGATTCCCCTGTCTGCCATTGAAGCCGATGATATCCCCTTGGCGGTTGAGAATTGGGCCTCCGCTCATGCCGTTTTGGATGGGATTGCTGTATCCCAGTTGATATCCTTGTTCTAAGGCTTGGTCGGGGATGAGAGAGATTTGCCCTTCGGTGACGATGCTGGTGGGGGTGGGGGATTCGGCGATAAAACCGGCGGCCCAGACTTTTTCTCCGGCTTTTAATCTCACATCGGGGTTCGTGAAGGTTCCGACATCATAAATGCGATCGGCGTTAAACTCTAGCAAGCCTAAATCGTTATCCTGAAAGTCGATGTTGTCACGGTTAACCAGGGTGGCGGGATAATCTAAGCCGTCTGGGGTTTGGATGCGGATATTGGGGACAAGGTTGGGGTCTGAGGGTTGGCTATTCCCGGCTTGGACTGCCCGCAAGACGTGCTGATTGGTGACGACGGTATAGGTTGAGCCGACTTTTCTGATGATGGTTCCGGAACCTGCGGACTCACCGCCCATGACTTTGACAGTAATAGCGCGGGCGAGTTGGTGCAACTCTTCCGGGGATAAGTTGGGGTTAATTTGTGCTTGGGAAATCCGGCTGGGGATTTGGCAGCTATGCAGGGTGGGGGTGAGCAAGAGTAGCGCACCCATGAGGAGCAGTTCTGAGGGTTTTTTAATCACGTTTTCCTCCGGTAGTGGTTGACGGGTAGCCGGGGAGGGAGAATCGGGAAAGGTTTTAATTCTCCCCAATTTGAAGGTTATTCAAGGGGAGCATTTTGGAGAATTTCGCTCAGGGGAATATGGACTTTAAAACTGCCACTTTGCGGAATGGGATTCATGGCGCTGCCTTTACCCAGGTCGATTAACATTTCTCGGATGGTTTGGGGGTTATCTTCCGATCGCAGGGTAAATAACATTAAGCCGCATCGTTGGTTATCGTTAATGGCTGCACAAACGACGGGTAAATTATTCTGAGTATCGTTGGTGATGTAATTGAGTTGGTTATTATCAGCAGCTTGTTGGAATTTGGGGGAAACTTCTTGGCAACGAGCTTGGGGAGTCCAGCCGGATGCGGTGAAATATTCGGATTTCCAGCGGATGATGGCTTGTTTTCCTCGGGGGGTTTCGGCGTAGGTGGTGTAGGTGCCTTGGGGGTCTTGTTCGCAGAAGAAGCGCGGGGTGGCAACGGCACTGTTGCTGGTTTGTGCGCCGCAACTGGCTAAACCTAGGGCGAGGAGGGCTAAACCCAAGCCGGTGCAAAGTTTAGGGGTCAAGGTCTGAGTGAACATAGGGGTAAGCTCCCTTGGCTTGAGGGATTATGATGTTTATCATACCCATTTATTAGGGTGGGAGCTATGAAATTATGCAGATTGTCATTTGGAAAAGTCCGGTAGGAGTTTTTAACCTAGCCCTGTCAAGGTGTATTGATTTGTAGGGGCGTATTGCATACGCCCAGGGGCGCAAGCATTTACTCCGACAAGAAATAACGATTTTTCGTCATTAAATTTACCACCTTGACAGGGCTAGAGTTTTTAACCGCCTGTAGGGGCGATTCGAGAATCGCCTGTGCATCATTTAGGGCGGGGTCGGAAAATATGGGGAAGTCTTGGAATTAATAGGGTTTGGGGATTTATCTGGGAATTCTGGACTGGCGATTCTCGAATCGCCCCTACATTGAGGGTTGGCGATTCTCGAATCGCCCCTACATTGAGGGTTGGCGATTCTCGAATCGCCCCTACATTGAGGGTTGGCGATTCTCGAATCGCCTCTACATTGGGGACTGGCGATTCTCGAATCGCCCCTACATTATTTAGGACTGGCGATTCTCGAATCGCCCCTACATTGAGGGTTGGCGATTCTCGAATCGCCTCTACATTATTTAGGACTGGCGATTCTCGAATCGCCCCTACATTGAGGACTGGCGATTCTCGAATCGCCCCTACATTGAGGACTGGCGATTCTCGAATCGCCCCTACAGGGGGTTAAAAACTAAAAACACTACACGATAAGACTTTCAGTCGGTTTCAACCGACTTGAGCTGTTAGGCGGGGGTTTGAACCCCCGCCGTAGTGGCGCTCATAGAAGCGCCACTACAGATTTATCCCCAGCCGGTTCCTCAACACAACCTGGGGATTTATCCCCCGCCGGGTCCTGAATTCACGAACGCATCAAGTTATCAAAGAGTTCTGTCTCGCGAACGGAGTTAAAATCCGACTCATGTTGAGCCATTTCTCTAATTTCGGGATTGAGAGAAATGGCTTGGCGGAGGTTATCGACTGCCATATCTGTGTCGGATTTCAAGGCATAGCAGCGGGCTTTTCCGTACCAGGCATCGGCTTTGTCGGAACTGGTGCGAATGGCTTTGTTATACGCTGCGATCGCCTCGTCGTAGCGTTCCAATCGAGTATAGGCGACTCCCTGACCTAAAAACGCTTCATAACACTCGGGATTAATTTCCGTTGCCTTGTCATACATCTCGACAGCATTTTCATATCTCCCCTCCCGAAATAGCTCATTCCCTTGCTTGACATAAATGCCGAAAATTTCCTGGAAGGGTTCCTCCATCCGGGTTTGCATTTTCATCGACTCTTCCAGGGTGGTGCGAGCTTCTGAAATTAAGTTTTGGGTGGCTAAGGCCATTGAAATCAATTCGTTTAATTGAGCGGTACTCTTCGGTTCTTCTGAGAGCGCCAAAGGCATTCCACCTTTCTCACTTTTAACCAAGCTCCCCCCTTTTTGTGATGCGGGGAGTTGTGAGAGAGGGGTTTGGGCGAATTGTTCTCTCACCTCACTTGCGACCTGATTGGCGACGCTTTTTCTGAGCAGCCAAATTCCGCCCAAGGTTGCTGCCACAGGAAGAACTACTAACCCGGCGATCGCAGCAGCTAAGGGACTCATGGTCCGCATAAAGGCCCGGTCTACTTCCGTTTGAATCTGCTGTTGAATGGCTGGATCAAGTTCTGAGGTTTGTTGTAACACCTCTTGCTGGGCTGCTTCCGATTCCGGCTCATTCTCCGGCTCATTCTCCGCAGGGGCTGCCGGGGTGGGGTCCGCAGAGGGGGACGGATTGGCTGCCTCCGGAGTAGAGGATGCCGGAGTTGATTCCACAGGGACCAAGGGTCTGGGTGGGGGTGGAGGGGTCGGACGTTGGGCCGTCGCTGCACCCACCCACAGCAAGAGCGTAACCAGGACCAGGGTGCTTTGTCCAGCGATCCTCGCGCACAGGGCGGTGAGCGGCGCTAGATCCATCGCAGGCGGCATCTCAGGACGAACTGCCTGCTTCGACATAGAAAAGGGATGCCTTACCCTGAGAGGCCCCCTTGTGTTCCCGACTCGATTTGTCATGGTCATGGAAATCTCACCTATTAATCGCTCGACGACTTCACCACTTGGGCATTACTGTAGATGATTCTACCGATTTTTCGGGTCTTAATTCTGTGATTTTTAAGGCAAAAAGTCTGCCAATCCAGACAATCCAGGACCGGAGCAATGCTGAGTGGGTTATCTTTTTTTATCGGTCAAGTTTTTAATCATATCATTGCCTCGATCGCCTATCAAGATGGTAAAAATCCATCTCCCCGGGCATCGGACTAGGTATTAAATAAAAACGACAAGAACCCGTGTTTATAGCCCAGATTTGGTGCTAATTGGCAGGGATTTGGTAATGAAACCCCGGTTTTAACCCCGACTGAAGCGATCGCCGACTCTGGTATAAAGGGGATGGAAACTCAAGATTCTCTCTAAATTTCACCGCATGGAGGTCCGGGCAAAACATGGGAACGCAATGGGAAAATTTTCTGCAAAATCTGGGAGAGTGGGAGGGGTCGTTCACGCGACTCTCACCCACGGGCACCCTCCTCGAAGACACCCCCACGCGACTTTCCTTGGAGGGATTGGACGATAATCAACGGGCGCGCCTGACTCTACGGTTTTTTGCCCCAGGGGGGAATTGGGAGACAGATCCGCCAGTTAAGGAAGTAGTCCAAGAGTACCAATCCCTGGGGCGGCATATTTTATTTTTCGATTCCGGGGCGTTTTCTCAGGCGTCGATGCAACTGTCCCCCGTCTCCAATTTGCTGATTGAGTTCGGGTTCATCTGGGGTAACCGTCGCTTGCGGGCGGTGCATCAGTTTGCGGTGGGGGGTGAGGCGGAACGGTTTACCTTGGTGCGAGAAAAGCGGGTGGGTGCGGGTGCGACGGAAAATCCGCCCCTGACCCTAGAGCAACTGTTGGGACGGTGGGAAGGGGAAGCGCAGACGCTGTTTCCGGATTTGCGAAATCCGGAGACGTTCAAAACGACTCTGGACGTAGAAAGAACGGGGACAGACGGTGTAGAGCAACGGATTACTTTGGCCAGGGGCAATCATCGCCCTCATGAAATCCACTCTCAGGGGCGAGTTGAGGGGTCGATGCTGGAGTTCGAGGGGGGTGATCATCCGGTTCGGGTGTTGATGCTGCCGGATGGGGCTTCTCTGACTTTTCCTCACCGGGTGGAAGTGGGGCAGATGTTTTTGTTAGAAGCGGGTTGGTTAATTGAACCGACCCTGCGGCAGCGGTTAATGGGCCGTTACAGTCCGAGGGGAGAATGGACGAGTCTGACTTTAGTGACTGAGCGCAAGGTGGGATAAGGTTCGGAATCGGTGGGGGTTAGAGTAAAGAACAGGAGCGTTGGAGGGCTTTTCCGAGTAAGGTTTGATATTCCCGATCGCTGATGGTGTAAGCTCCAAAGCGTTCCAGATGGGGGTTATTCATTTGGGCATCAAATATCATAAACTGGCGATCGCGGAGTCGTTCGACGAGCTTCACCATCGCCACCTTTGACCCTTCCGGAATTCGATAAAACATCGACTCGCCAATAAAAGCTCCCCCGATCGCAATTCCCAGAATCCCCCCAGCGAGGTTATCCCCTTGCCAGGTTTCAAAACTATGCGCCCAACCTTGGCAATGCAGTTCCCAATAAATTTCTTTTAATTCAGGAGAAATCCAAGTCGTCTCGCGATCGGAACACCCTTCTACTACTGCCTTAAAATCTCGGTCGATCGCCACGGTGAACCGTTCTTGATTGAGGACACGATTCAGGGATGAAGGATAGCGGAAGCGATCGTCTAGGGGAATCAGTGCTCGCTGGCGACTGGAGTACCACCCGACGCTCTCATCGCCCACATTTGCCATTAAAAAATAGCCTTGGGCGTAACCTTGGATGATTGACGGAATATCAAATTCCATGAACTTAGCCGGTTAAAATTTGAGAACTTGCAGACACAGACAAGGGAGGAACGGGTTAAAAAGGGAAGAAAGTGCTGCCCTCAAACCGGCTCAAAATTTAAAAATATCATGAAACTTAGGGAATATTCTGACTTACGGGGAAGGATCGAGTTTGTAGTAACGACTTTAGTCGTTCTCTTCAGTTTGTAGTAACAACTTCAGTCGTTCTCTTCAGTTTGTAGTAACGACTTTAGTCGTTATCCGGCTGTTTGTAGTAACGACTTTAGTCGTTCTCTTAGTTTGTAGTAACGACTTTAGTCGTTATCCGGATATTTGTAGTAACAACTTCAGTCGTTATCCGGATGTTTGTAGTAAACGCAACAAACAGGCGGAGGCTTGAACCCTCGCCTGTTGTAGAAACTAACGCAAGCAAGAGGTTCGATTCATCTGAGATTCTGGACAATGCTCCGTCAACCGATAAGCTGGAGGGTTTGAATTCCTGGGAATCTGAGGGATTACTGCGAACACCGGATAACGACTAAAGTCGTTACTACAAACACCGGATAACGACTAAAGTCGTTACTACAAACATGGATAACGACTAAAGTCGTTACTACAAACTGGAGGGGTCATTTTTCAGGGTTCATCCTTGATCCCCGTTTAAGGTGGGTATGAGGGAGAATGTACTATAAGATCGGGAAATAGTAATGTCACATTCAATGCCCATGAGTGAACCGATTAAACCGATTACGTTGCCCCCCATGAGTAATCCTCAACAGGAGGGGAAATGGTTGCAGGCTGCTTTGCATCAGTGGCTCGATCGCGAGTTTATTCCCGAGGCAGTCAACCACCAGATTGCGGAACGCGCGACTCAAATTTTTGTTCGTCAGCGACTCGAAGGCGAGAATGACTTAGGGTCCCTGGTGATTGCGATCGTCACGGAAATGCAGGCGTTTGATTTTTCTAAAAGTTTTTATGGAGAATTTGCGATCGCCAATGCTGTCAGTGACTTACTGTTAGATAGTCTGGGGATTGATCGCTGTTGTGGACAATAATCTTCGGGAGCGTCGGGATTTTAGATTTTAGATTTTAGATTTTAAAATGTCTGATCTAAAATCCAAAATCCACGCTCTATCTAGCTTTGGACTACCAGCTTGATTTGACAACCCCAGGGAGGAGTCCCTCGTGGGCCATTTCGCGAATCACGTTCCGAGAGAGTCCGAAATCGCGATAGTACCCTCTGGGACGCCCTGTCAACCAGCAACGATTGCGGACCCGGTTAGGGGCGCTATTGCGGGGCAGTTGTTGAATTTCGCGGTGAATTCGCAATTTTTCTTCTGGATCCGTCGCAGCGGCAAATTGCGCTTTTAACTCAAACCGCTTATCGATGTACTTCTCAACGAGCGCTTTGCGTTTCTTTTCCCGCTCGATCATGGATTTCTTAGCCATGTAATGATTTTCATCCGTTAAAAAAGACAGCATCTTTCACTGTACATCACATCCCCTCAAAAAAACAATCCCTCTCAATGGTTAAAGAGGGATTGTTTTGGCTTTACCGGGTCAGGTTTTTGGGTGCAATTCTTTCATGAGTTCGTTGAATAGCAGTTCTACACCTTTTGCAGCGGTCTGGGAGCATATCAGCTTACCAAACCGTTTCTTAGCCTCACCCTTTTTTACCGGGGATGTTTTCTCGCCACTGCTTCCCAATAGCGCGGGGAGGTCTAGGGTAAGGTTTAGACTTTGCTCTAGTTGACTGACGATCGCAGGGGAAAGCAAGGGCCCGAGTTGAGTCTTGAGAGTTGCGATCGCGTCTGATTTTTGCTTTTCCAATAGCCGGGAATGGTAGATCTCAGGGTTATCGTTATATTGCCGGGTCCTGGTATCGTAGAACTCTGCAAGCTGACGAGCGATCTCGGTATCGGGTCTAGCCTTCATTGGTGCGATCGTCGTGACAATCCATAAATACAACATTTGCCGCGATATCTTGGATCCGCTTTTCTGGGTTGATTCTTTATCACCGGATGAGTGTTCAATCCCCCCATAGCCTAACCGTTGCTTAAACCGGGCCCGCCAATTGCGATAATTCCCTGAACCCAGAAAACGCTCGATCGGGTAAATCTGGGAGATAACCCAGCAACGGGTCCTCATTCCCATCCCCAGATCTTCCATCACTCGGTTATAAACCCTTAGTTCCGGTTGTCTTAAAAGAGACCCCAGCTTTTCCTCAATCTGGATTTCCCAATCAGTTAACTGGCAGAGTTGCCGCGCTAGATTGCGGGAATATTCCGAGATATCTATCCCATAGGTAGGGGCGATGGAGATATCGTAAAGCTTTTCATAATAGCGATGATTGGTTTTTAAATTCCGCTCACGACCGGCAAGGAAACACCACAGAGGGACTTGTCCATCTATAGCGCGTTGGGAGTCTTTTAATGCTGCCTCTGGGAACTCACGGGCTAACTGTTGTCTGAGTCGATTTATAATCGGACTCTGGATCCGATTTAAGCTTTGAAGCTGAAGACACCCATCCCTCATCGGCACGATAAAATTTTCATGCTCATAACCGAGAAAAGCTTCTGGATAATTCCAGAAACCGAGTGCATAGGCTGCAAGCGCAAGCGCGTCAGCAGCATCGTTTTTATCTGGCAATTTTTTGGATTTGCGGAATGATGCAACTTCAGAGTGTCCTACCCATAAAATCTTGACCCCGTGACTTTTGAGGATATGCGCCCAAATCCATGAGTAATGCACTCCCGTGGGTTCCATCACCACACAATCAGGGTTCATTGCTAACAGTTCTTTAATCCCATCTCGGTTAGAATATAGACGGGGAAACGATTTGCTGTTTTCCTTAAAGTAGAGTTTGAGGTTGTAAGGTGCTTCTGTTAGCGGGCAAGCTACAACATTATCCTTACTGACGTCAAGCCCAATAACGACTGATTTTGATTCCATAAATTGTCAAGGTTGTACTTGGGTGGGATTGCGCTAAATTCCCCCTGTCTTTTAGGGCCACGAATCACCCGAATTGGAAACAATTCACTGTCAAGCCTCTAAGGGGTTAGCTGCTATGGAGGCAATAGTCTGATCCACGAAAGATGTAAACCTTAAAAGGTCATTTCATTCTCAAGACCCCGATCTATTGCCTAGCAGCACCGAGTCAAAGACCCGGGCGGTTCAATTGCGCTATCTCCCCGCGATCCTCCCTTTGGGGGGAGAATTTCGATCCAGCGATAGCTATGGATCAGGCGATCACCATCAGTGCGATCGCCCCTGGGAAAACCCAGTCATCAGGCGGAAATTAAGGCACGAGTATCTGAGAGATCATTGGTTTCATCGTTTCGAGGCACTCAATAAGGTGCTGGACCAAGGCGATGGCTTGATCACCCTCAAAA
>NZ_JAMXOT010000319.1 GCF_024220515.1 Oscillatoria sp. HE19RPO | reverse complement strand
GGATGTTCGTAGTAACGACTTCAGTCGTTATCCCCCGTTCGTAGTAACGACTTCAGTCGTTTCCCCATCCATCCACCCCATCCACCCCCATCCACCCCCATCCCTCAACTATGGGAAACTATCCACACCTGGGAATTCTCAACATAAGAATCAGCCCTAAAATTGTCCTAAAATCAACTAAACCATGACTGCAAAAATCAAAAATTTCATCCAGCATCAATTACCGCAATTCATCTCCCAAAAATTACCGCAATTCATAGCTGTTTTAGGAATAGTGACCGTTTTATGGTTTTGGGGAATCGGAAGCGCGATCGCCTCGGATGCTCCCGACTCCTTAACCGTCCCTTCCCCCGGATCAGAGGCGGCTCCCAATCGCCCAACCCTTGATACCAACACGATCCCCTCGGCGAAGGTGTCTCAGTTTGTCGGGGCTTATTTACAAGTGTTGCGTCAAATCGAGGGCCGACAACAAGAATTACTCTCGGCACCGACTTCCCTAGAGTCGCAACGCATCGAACGGGAAATTGAAAGCGCCTCAATCGCGGCGATCGCCCAAGCGGGATTGACGAAACAAGAGTATTTACAAATGCTCTCCCTGGCTAATATCGACCCGGAATTTGGCGAACGAATTGCTGCCGCAATTCAAGAGGCCAAAAACCACGAATAAACCCCATACCACTCGTTTTTACACCGATTCTCTCCCGTTAATTTTCTTTAAGGGTCATCAATCCCTGACTTGAGAGAGATGCTCGATTTCTTGTAGGCTGTAAATTGAAGCATATATTGCAGTCGAGGAGTAAAGTGATGACTCATCCACAAGTTTTGTGTTTAGGGGAAATTCTATTTGATTGTTTAGCCGATCGCCCGGGTCAAGCTTATGAGGAGGTTGAGTCTTGGACTCCTTATCCGGGCGGTGCACCGGCAAATGTGGCCGCTGCCTTGGTGAAATTGGGCACTCCCGCCGGATTTATTGGCTGTGTGGGACAAGATGACCCCGGGGACGAACTGGTAACTCTGCTCACCCATCTGGGGGTCGATTGTACCGGAGTGCAGCGTCATGAGACAGCCCCCACCCGCAAGGTGTATGTGGTCCGTTCTGAGGATGGCGATCGCAGCTTTGCCGGGTTTGGGGAAATCGACACCACGGAATTTGCAGATACTCGCCTGCAAGCGGAGCAGTTACCCCATGAATTGTTTTTTCAGGCCGATTTTCTAGTCGTAGGCAGTTTAGAACTGGCCTTTCCTGATTCCAGAAAAGCCGTTTTTCGGGCTTTAGAGATGGCGGAACAATATGATGTAAAAATTGCCATTGATGTCAATCGTCGGGATATGTTTTGGACCGATTCAACTGAATCAAAATCTCTTATTGAAGACTTAATTAAACGGGTTGATTTTTTAAAAATTACCGATGAAGAAGCAGCCTGGTTATTTGACACCACTGATGCCGGTGCGATTAAGTATCGTCTCGACAGTGTGGAAGGGGTTTTAGTCACCGCTGGGGACAAAGGCTGTACCTATTGTCTCGGGGAAAATGAAGGGTCTATGCCAGCTTTTTCCGTGGATGTGGTGGATACTACCGGGGCCGGAGATGGCTTCGTGGCTGGATTTATTCATAAGGTTTGTATGCATGGAGTCAAATACTTAGAAAACCCAGAGCAAGCTAAAGAAGTTATCCGATATGCAACGGCAGTGGGAGCCTTGACGACGACCCGACCCGGTGCGATCGCCGCTCAACCTCTCCCGACGGAAGTAGCGGCTTTTCTGGCAAGTCATTAAATCAAGTCCGGCAGGCTAAAATCTGTTTCTTTCAGGACAAAGCCCGCATCTGCGGGCTAATTGAAAATCGGGTAATCAGAGGGGATATTCTTTCAAGATGGCTATAGAAATTGAACGGAAATTTTTAGTCAAAAATCAAGCATGGCGATCGCTGGCGGTGGGGACTCCCTATCGACAAGGTTACATTGCCCACAGTCAGGGGCGAACGGTGCGGGTGCGCCAAATTGGGAAGCAAGGCTATCTTACCATTAAAGGCCCCTCCCAGGGCAATTCTCGTCCGGAGTTTGAGTATCCGATTCCCCTAGAAGATGCTCAATTTATGTTAAATCATCTCTGTACTCCGCCTTTAATTGAAAAACACCGCTATAAAATCAAATGGGGAGAGTTACTCTGGGAAGTGGATGAATTTTTTGGGGAAAATCAAGGCTTAATTGTAGCCGAAGTTGAACTCACCGATGAACATCAAGTGGTAGAATTGCCAGATTGGATTGGTCCAGAAGTCTCTGATGACCCGCGCTACTTTAATGTTAATTTGTCTACTTATCCCTATTCTCAGTGGACTGAAGGCAACTCGGGGTGAACCGCATCAGACAGGACTGCGATCGCCAAGGTGTTAGGAAACCCACAGATTCATCGGTCTTTTCTAGGCGATCGGCTTAAAATGTCTGGAAAATGGCTTAAAACTGTGTCACTTCCTTGTAGACTAGGGATTTAATTAGATGGCTTTTCCAGGGATAAAACATGGACGTTAAAGAACTCATCGATCGCTATGCCGCAGGAGACCGAACTTTTTCCGAAATCGACCTCAGCAACGCTGACTTACAACAAATTGACCTGAGTCAGTGCAACTTGAATGGAGCAAACTTAAGTGGGTGCGATCTGCGCGGTGCGAATCTCAGGCAAGTCTCTTTAGCTGAAGCGAATTTAAGTTGGGCAAATTTAGAAGGTGCTCATCTGTTGGAAGCTTCTCTCAATGGGGCGAATTTAGAAGGCGCGAATTTGAATAAAGCCCTCCTCGATGGCGCTAATCTTTTTGGGGCTAATTTTACGCGCGCTGATTTACGCGGTGCGGATTTGAAAATGGCTGATTTAACGGAAGCAGACCTCAGCTTTGCCAAACTTGACGGGGCGAATTTATGGGGCGCATATTTAACCGGGACCAAGGTCAAATATGCGATCGGGTTACAAACGGTGAATCCCCCGGTTGATGAGTCAAAATAGGGCGATCGCATCTGCAAATCCTTCCTACTGCGATCGCCCCCATTTCACCCTAGAGACGCCCCATTTTTGCGTCTTTCCCGAGCCTTGTCCGGGACCGAACCCTTGTTAATTGGCTTAATAAGGCGGTTCCGGATACTCAAACTCATCCTCATAAGCATAAGCATTGCTCTCTAAGGTACTCGTAGGAGTTGCCGTTTCCACCTTCGGTTCCGCTAGTTTTGGAATATCCTGACCAAAGTCCTTATATTCCTCAAAAGTCTCACAAATTAAAGCCGATTCTTCCGAATTGGAGGGAATCATATAATCCGCTAAATTGCTGGCGGTTGGATGTTCATAATCACTGATATTAGCCACCCATGCTGTAGTAGTACCGATTCCTTTTTCTACCGCTTCAAACGTCGGGCAGAAAATCCCATGAGCATGAAACAGGGAGCCTTTTGGAGCATAGGGTTGTCTGCGAAAATCTGCATACGCCTGTTCCAACTCCGCCGTAAATCCCGTGACTGTTCCGGCTTGTCTATAGCGATAGGCTATGCCGAAACTGGCACCAGCCGAGCCATTCAAGGTTAAACGAAGAGGAGTTTGATGGAGTAATTTTTGGTCTTGTCCCACCAAGAAAATCAGATAGCGGGTGAAGAGTTTATATTTGAGGCGATCGGCTTTGAAGGCATCATAAAAATCCGACAACCGCCCGACAATATCGCCAGTCATCCGGTCTTTTAAGCAAATTGGACCCTGGCGCACAATCAGCATTCTGGGTGTGGTCGTCATCAGTAAGGTCTCAATATCCCCCGTACTAAATTCATGGTCCACAGGTTGCCAATTTTCATCTGGTGTAAACCCCGACGCCTTGGCTTGCTCCAGCTTAATGGCTAACCCATAAGGCTTAAGTCCATCCAGATGCAAGATGGGGTTAATCATCTGACACCAAGGCAATAATGTAGATGGGGGTGCCTTAAATTTTTCATCCTCGAAATCAAAGGTCGCAGAAGGGTTCATGGTGCTTGTCATATTAATTGCTTCTAATTCAGTTTACCGGGTCTCGTGATTGTGAAAAGGTTAGAGTCTATCTTAGGGTCAACTCGCTATAGTAGAATACGGCATGAGTCACTTGGGGTTCTTGATCCAGATCGAACCGATCGGTGGAGCAGCTCTAGCCTTCATCGATTACACCCTTGAACTCGATACTCTGAAAAATTTAAGATTTTCGCGATCGCCAACGTTCATGATCAACCCCTCTCCCACCTGGACCTGTAGCCACACCCTCACCGCTCATTCTGCCGCCATCCTTGACCTGGCTTTTAGTCCCGACGGACATACCTTAGCCAGTGCCTCCCTCGATACCACCATCGTCCTCTGGAATCCCCACACCGGGGAGGAAGGTCAGACCCTGATCGGTCATACGGACTTTGTGAACGCGATCGCCTTCCGCAATGATGGGAAAGTGCTCGTCAGTGGGTCCCTGGACCAAACCCTGCGAATTTGGTCGGTTCGCACAGGTGAAGTCACCCGGGTCCTAGAAGGTCATCGCAAACCCATCGAATCCGTCGCCATTTCCCCCGATGGTGAAACCATAGCCAGTGGCAGTTGGGACCGCACCATTAAACTCTGGGATGCCAACACGGGTCAGGCTTTACAAACCCTCAGAGGTCATGAAAAACCCACGGTTACGGTGGCATTTAGTCCCGATGGCAGGGCGTTAGTCAGTGGCAGTTGGGACCGCACCATTAAACTCTGGAATGTGGCGATCGGGGAAAGTTATCGCACCATTCAGGCTCATTCTAATCCCATTGAATGTGTCAAATTCAGCCCCGATGGAGAACTATTAGCCAGCAGCAGTCTCGATTCAACAGTGAAACTTTGGAATACCCAAACCGGGGAATTAATCCATACCTTAACCGGACATACCGATGGAATTCGTTCCGTGGCTTTTAGTCCCGATGGTCGCTATGTAGGCAGTGCCAGCAGTGATAAAACCATCAAGATTTGGGCGGTAGAAACCGGGGAAGAATTGGCAACCTTACGGGACCATTCTAGTTATGTATTTGCGATCGCCTTCAGCCCCGATGGAAGGACTCTAGCCACCGGCGGTGATGATAAAACCATTAAACTCTGGCGTCTTCACCCCCCCTCTTCCCAACCCTAACCCTCGGTTCATCTGGGCATTATTCCCGCTCTTTCTCCCGCTTAATCTGCTGTTCTCCTTCCGCCTCCAAATATTCATAATTCGGATAATCGGTAATCGGGGCCTGGGTTTTCGCCTCGATTCCCTCTTGGGTCAATAGGGTTTTCAATCCCCCCACCACTCCGGCTACTAACGCATTATAATTCCCCACGGACTGACTGAGGGTTTGGGTGTTGCGGCTTTCCCAATATCCCCCCTCATCACAAACCGATTCTAAAATTCCGAGGTCTTGGGCAATATCTAACATTTGAACAACCAATCCGTGACATTTCAGAAAGTTTTCCATTCCTCCATATTCCGGATTGCTAGCATACTGGGTTTTGCAAAAATTAGACCAAGACCAATGGGTTAAATTTGTGGGAATAGTGCGAATTTCTACTTTGGTCTCATCTATTTTCCCAGTTCTTTTTTCCTCAAGTTTGATTTTGAAATCTTCCCACCCCCAGGGTTTTATCTCATTCGGGTCTGCACCGGGTTCAGGTTTTCTGAGTTTGATTTGTGTCGTTTCCGGAAACAGAGCGAGTCCAAAATTAGCAGATTCGCAGCCCTTTCCGGGCAATACCGTAAAGGCAATCAACTGTACTGGATCGACAAAAAAGTAGGAGTTTTCATATTCTATCCCCCGGGCTGCCTCTAATTGTAAAAACCGATGGAGTTCCTCCATTTTATTGTGTTCATCTCGGCAGGGTTCTCCAACTAATTCCACCACTTCACTCACTTTCTCAAAGGGTAAATTAATCGCCGCTTGGTGCAATGCGTGGATTTTTTCCCGGGCCAATTCAATGGAGTCGCTGCCTAAATTCAAATCATAACTGATAGTTAGCCCCATAATGTTAAGTCCTGATTGATAGAAAGTTCAAGGGTCTTCAATCTGATTCGTTAATTGTAGGCGATCGCCCTCTATTTTGCCCAATCCCGGACGAGTCTATAAAAACCCACACCCTCAAGGGTGGGGCTATACGGACAAAGCCTGCCTACGCAGGCTGAATAGTAAAGGTTATTGTCCCCCTTCTACCACAGCCCAATTGTCAGGGTATGTTAAAATTACCTCTTGCAAAATTCTCGCTCATCCCCCCTTCTTAAGGGGGGTTGGGGGGATCAATCCGTTATTTTGCAAGAGCTTAAATTTATCCTGACAAGACGGCGAGACAGATTGTCGAGTCTATTTCCCCAACCTTAAGCGGATTTATCGAATCGCTTTAAGCTGTCTATTCACTTCCTCGATATCAAATACCTCGGGGTCAAAATCTTCCTTCACCCATTCCCGGGTTTCTGCATAGTCTGGATCTTCAGGATTTTTGAGGATTTCTAACACCTCAGCATACCCGCGAATGCCGCCACATTCTTCTGGAGGACAAGCGCGATCGCCTGCCACACACCGGGGATAATGCACCCCAGGAGTTGGTTCCAGAATTTTTTCCACGGTAATGTGATGCATCCAGCTATCATCTAAATTATATTCATAGAGAAAACTGGCATTCTCTTCTGGCACTAATTCATCTAATCTCGCCCTGCGCTCGGTTTTCATTTCTAAACCATATTCCGGGTGAGATTGACCGTAACAAGTTCCATCAATGGTGAATTGATGCAGATGGGTATTTCCCCATCCCATCACCACTTGTAAAATCCGCTGTAGTTTATACAGGGTAATGTGACTGCGAACCTGAATTTCCCGCCAAATCGGAGGTTCACTTTCTTTGATGGTGACTTTTAACTGATAAATTGACTCATGCTCGTTGGGTTTTGTCTGGTTCATGACGATACAACCGGGTTAACTTTTAGTTAGGCATCGTTTGCGTGCTGTTAACCGATATTCATAAAGAGCCGTCGCTCTAAAACGTTAAAATAGCAACAAACACTTGTCCTCTAATATATTATCATGGTCATCAAATCAGATTGCATTCAAATTGTTAAGTTTTAAGAAATCAACCGACTGACCAAATGGATTGCGCCAAAACCCGCACCCTGAAGGGTGGGGGTTGTAACGAAGATATGCCTGTATCTGCGATCGCCTCCTAAAAACCTCATGGAAACCCAACCCCCAACCCCCAACCGTCCCCATCTCGCCGTCACCCTGGGAGACCCTGCCGGAATCGGTCCGGAAGTCATCCTCAAAGCCCTCGCAGACCCCGCAATTGCCCAAAATTGTCAAATCACCCTCGTCGGCAGTCGGAAACTGCTGCAACAGTGTTATCAACAACTGAAACAACAGACAGCGATCGCCGATCCTGAAGCGTTTCCTATCCTAGATATTGACCTCAACCAAGAGGCGATCGCCCTCGGGACCGGCAATGCTGCATCCGGTGGCGCGAGTTTTGCCTATATGCAAGAGGCGATCGCCCGCACCCTTGCCGGAGACTACCAGGCGATCGTCACCGGACCCATCGCCAAAACCTGCTGGAAAGCTGCCGGACATCCCTATCCCGGACAAACCGAACTCCTCGCCGAAAGCGCCCAAATCAAACGCTTCGGAATGCTATTCGTCGCCAAATCCCCCCATAGCGGCTGGACGCTGCGCACCCTCCTCGCCACCACCCACATTCCCCTCCGCCAAGTCCCCGACGCCCTCACCCCGGACCTTCTCACCTGGAAACTAGACCTCTTAATCGAATGCCTGCGCCAAGACTTCGGCATCCAAACCCCTCGCATCGCCATCTCCGGACTTAACCCCCACAGCGGAGAAAATGGACAACTTGGCACCGAAGAAAAAGACTGGTTAATTCCCTGGATTAAACAACAACAAAACATCCATCCTCAAGCCACAATTGATGGACCAATCCCCCCAGATACCCTCTGGGTCAAACCGGGACAAGCCTGGTTTGGAACCGCTACAAATGCCCATGATGCCTATCTCGCCCTCTACCACGACCAAGGCTTAATTCCCGTCAAATTAATGGCCTTCGATAAAGCCGTCAACACCACCATCGGCCTCCCCTTCATCCGCACCTCCCCGGACCACGGCACCGCCTTCGATATCGCCGGACAAGGCATTGCCGATTGTGCTAGTATGAAATCTGCTTTAGGGTTAGCTGCTGAGTTAGGAAGTCAGAGAATGAGTGGGGGTGAAGGATAAACCTTACACGGCAAATGATGCCAAGTCAATGTAATGGATTATAAAAAAGAACTTCAGGGAATAATCGGTCAACCCTGTTGGGCAGCGCGTTTAAGCTATGGGGATGAACTAACCCTGGATATCGGAAGGAAAATTCCTTATAAGCAGAAAGTGATGGCCGGTAAATACAAAGGAGAATGGATATTAGGGACAAGGGGTTCTGAGTGGAGTCTGGAATCCGCTAGTGGTATCATTACCAGTACAGCAGAACCCGCAGAAGTGTTTAAGGAGAAAGTGAAGGTTATTGAAGGCACAACTATCACGGATGTTGAAACGAACTATCCTGATTTAGTGCTGATTGTGGGATTCAGTAATGGCTATCAGTTGAAAGTGTTTCCCGACTTAGAGGATGATTTTGACTTGTCCTATTGGGAGTTATTTACCCCTAATAATCGGCTGGTGACACTGGAACCTGGAGGAATCTGGACTAACCGGCGATCGGATGTCCCGATGACTTGAAAAAGTTCTTCCTAATTCCACGACATCAATCAACCGGGTTTCTTTCGACAATCTTGATGATGTAGCAAAAGTTATGCACGAAACTCGGTTTCTAGGTTCTTTACAAAGGGATGATAAACCGGGTTTCTTCCTCAAATTTCGGTGACTTAGCAAAAGTTATGTACCCAACCTAGTTTCTGAGTGGGTTACCAAGGGTAGAATAAAACAAAGGATAGTCGCTTAATTGTTAGAGATGTCTATTTTATGAAACCTGTTTTAAGCAAAGGGCAACTGAAAACATGGAAGGATGATAGAGGGTTTGGCTTCATCACACCGGATGAGGGTGGAAAAGACGTTTTTTTACATATCAGTGCTATTAAAACCGCTAGTCGTCGTCCCCGGGTGGGAGATACGATTTTGTACCAGCGAGTTACGGCAAAAGACGGCAAGGTCCAGGCGGCTCAAGCCTCGATTCAAGGCGTTGCATCTTCACGATCGCCAACCCATTCCAGAAATCGGAAAAAAGGTTTACTCTCCACTGTGATGGGTCTGGCAACGATGGGTATTATTGCACTGGTTATCAGCCAATTCCGTGCGATTCGTTCTCCTTCTTTTTCTCCTGCTCAAGTAACATCTACCCCCCAGCCAGACTGTCTCATTAAAGGCAATATCTCAATTGAAACAAACAAGAAGCTTTATCACCTCCCCGGGATGGAAGATTACGACATAACAGAGATTAATTCAGCAAGGGGAGAACGGTGGTTTTGTACAGAGTCCGAGGCGATCGCAGCAGGTTGGAGTAGGGCCCCGAGATAGCTACAGCCCCTTTCCTGCCACTCTCCCGTCTTTTATCGCACTTTTCTCAAGTCTCGTCCAAAGGGAAAGAGGGCGATCGCCACTAATTTGATGTGCTGTTCGGCAAAGGGTAATCCGATGAGGCTGATGGCGAAGAGGGCAGCGAGAACTAAGTGTGCCATCGCAATCTCCCACCCAAATAGGAAAATCCAAATCACATTTAACACAATCTTCAGGGTACTGTTGGGATTGTCATCCTCTACAATTTCCCGTCCGAATGGGCTCATACTGGCGATTCCCAGTTTAATGGTTTCCACTCCGAAGGGGATGCCGACAATTGTGAGACAGATTCCGATTCCTCCGATGATGTACCCCGCTCCGGTGACGAATCCTCCGAAAATTAGCCAGATGATGTTTCCGATTAAGATCATGATTTTTTTTCCTGTTTTGGTTGGGGACGGATTTTTAACCACTGATTTCACTGATTTTCACTGATGGGGATGAGGGGTTTTTCTTTTGTTACAAAAATTTACAGATTTTTCTTTAAAAAAGGGCGGCTAGGGCTAGACAAGGGGGATTGACTTTGTTAAAATTCTTTTTATAATGGGAATCTGTGCAAAAATATTATTGAAGTCAACATCCCATTATGAACATAATATGACACCAAGTCAAGAAATGCAACCCCTTGGGTCAAAAAAAATTGGCCGCGCCGGTTGGGGTGATAGTAATAGTAATGAATGAAGGAAAGCTATGAATAAACCAGCGATCGCCATCTTGGGAATCGGAATGATTGCAGTGATTGGAATAGCAGTGGTTCTCGTCAATCCAGAAGACTCTAACTCGGTTAGTCTAGGACAAAACAGTGAGATTGTGCAGACGGAGGGGACTCAGGACCAGTCTGAGGCGATCGCTGAGTTACCGGAAGCGATTAGGGAGAAAGTCTTAGATGCAGTGGCTGAACAAACCGGGGAAGGGCGATCGCAATTTGAAATTGTGGCAGCGCAACGGCGCAATTGGCCCGATGGCTGTTTAGGACTGACAGAACCGGGCAGTTTTTGCACCCAAATCGTGGTTTCTGGGTGGGAAGTCACCGTAAGCAATGCCGAAGAGACATGGGTCTATCGAACCGATCGCGATGGGTCCCAGGTAATGCTGGATACCGCAGCTAGTAGCGCCTACGAGTTGACAGAACCCTAACCAATTTTGAAGGGACTCGCCCAAGGATGGGCAAAAATCCGACAACTTATGCTACTGTATCTCGGACAAGGGATGCGGTCCATCGTATTTTAGAGGCACGAGTTGGGAATCCTCCCAAATCCGGTTGTCATACCAAATCCGGTTGTTAAAGTCTATAAAATCCCACACCCTAAAGGGTGGGGCTACACAGACGAAGCCTGCCTATGCGCTGTCGCGCAGGCTGCGCCAAACGCAGGCTCAAGAGTAAAGTAGGTCTTTAGCAAACGGATTCCGTATCAAAACTCGGTTTTCTCTCTTAGCCTGCGGAGGCAGGCTTCGTCCGTATAGCCCCAGGCTTGACGCTGCGGGTTTTGACAAACCGATGATTACCGGATGGGTTATCCAGTCATGGATGGCCACTCTAACGGCTAAAATCACCAAGGTTAAAAGGGGTCAACAATGGCTAAGTTGCGGGTCGGATTATTATTTGGCGGTCGTTCCGGAGAACATGAGGTCTCCATCATTTCCGCAAGGGCGATCGCCAAGGCATTGGCAGGGGAATCGAATGCTCAGAAATACGAAACTCTGCCCTTTTATATCGACAAGGACGGGTTATGGCACTCCCCAGCAGTGGCGCAACAGGTTCTAGATGCAGGAGTGCCCCGGAATGAGGGGGGAGAGACGGGCGATCGGGCCAAGTTGTGGCAATTTCCAGCAGAAGCGGGGACAGTCGAGGTGTGGTTTCCGATTCTGCATGGTCCCAATGGGGAAGATGGAACGATTCAAGGTTTGCTGACATTAATGCAGGTCCCCTTTGTCGGGACTGGGGTGATGGGGTCTGCCGTGGGGATGGACAAATTGGCGATGAAAACCGCGTTTAGTCGGGCGGATTTGCCCCAGGTTAAGTATATGGCGGTCACGCGATCGCAGGTTTGGTCTAACCCTTGTGTGTTTCCGAAACTCTGCGATGAAATTGAGCAATATTTGGGTTATCCCTGTTTTGTGAAACCGGCGAATTTAGGCTCATCGGTGGGCATTTCTAAGGTGCGATCGCGCAGTGAATTAGAGGCCGCTTTGGATAGTGCCGCCAGTTACGATCGCCGTCTGATTGTAGAGGCGGGAGTGGTAGCCCGGGAAGTGGAATGTGCCGTGTTAGGGAATGATAATGCCAAGGCTTCTGTGGTTGGAGAAATTACTTATGAGAGTGATTTTTACGACTATGAAACCAAATACACCGATGGCAAAGCTTCCTTGTTCATTCCAGCCGAATTACCCGAGTCAGTCGCCACTCAAGTACAGGAGATGGCAATTCGGGCTTTTGAAGCCGTTGATGGGGCTGGATTGAGTCGCGTAGACTTTTTCTATGTCGAAGCAACCGGCGAGATTTTTATTAATGAAATTAATACCTTACCCGGTTTTACAGCCTTGAGTATGTACCCGCAACTCTGGGCCAAAACCGGGGTTTCTTTTACAGAATTAGTAGACCGCTTGATTGAGTTGGCGATCGAGCGGCATACTGATAAAAGTAAGGAATAAGGTTGTTTGATTGGGAGCATCTCAATTTTGCCTAAAAGGTGAATTTACAAGTCTTGCTCCCCCTGACCTCGTAGGGAAGGGGGCACCGGGGGTTAGGTCTATGAGCCTTCTTGAGATGCTCCCGTTTGATTAAAGGGAATGGGCGGCAACCAGAACTCACTCAGGTTGGTGATTGATTCGAGGAGCAATGTATGAGTTCGAGACTTTTAAAACCGTTTACCGTATCGGATCGGCGACAGATTAATCGGTTACGCGCTTTTATGCCAAACCGGGAGAGTCAGTTGGCGCGATTGCGAGAGTTAAGCGGGAGTCAGGATGCTCATCTGGATTATTTGAGGCGGTTGCGGGAACAAGGGAGTCGCCCTCGGTTGCCGGAGGGTCAGGGGGGTCATCCGCGCCGGGTACGCCCGGTGAGGAAACGATCGCCTTCTGAGTCTCTGGTGCGATTCCTGCAACGGCACCCCTGGGTGTTGGGGCTTTTAGCCTGGGTGCTGTTGCTGGGTATGGCTTGGAGTTCTTGGAAGGTGTTGGTGAGTCCTGGGTTTACGGAGGTTCCAGAAGTTCGGGATGATGAGTGATTGGGAATGGGGATGAGGTTAGTAGAGACGGGAGATTTTGCGTCTCTACTAAGGGGATTGCAAAATATAAATCCTTCAAACGCTCAACTGAAAGGAAGGTATCTGTAGGGGCGCAATGCTTGCGCCCTCCGGAGGGCGCAAGCATTGCG
>NZ_JAMXOT010000318.1 GCF_024220515.1 Oscillatoria sp. HE19RPO | reverse complement strand
GCGCCCCTACAGATACCTTCCTTTCAGTTGAACCGTTGGATGATTTATATTTTGCAATCCCCTAAGGGGATTCCAACAAATAAATCATCCTTGCTTTGATGCGATCGCACCTAACAAGGCTCTTTTAGCCCGCGCAGGAGAGGCTCCGTCCTGTGAGCCTCCAGGCTTGAGCCTGCGGGTTTTTTGAAGGTTTTATTTTTTGGAGTTCCCTAAGTAGAATTGGAAGGCATCAAATTGGGGTATAGCGGCTGGCTATACTCCTTTTTTTTATGCTTGTTCAGAAATCCCTCCGGTTTGTGAGGGGTTTTCGAGGGGATAGTCGATGGGATTCACCTGAGTATTTATACTTGGAAGGTGGCGATCGCCCTCAGATTTTCAGAATTTCTCCCATCTCCCGGGGAATATGAGAGATTGTTTCCGGCAAAAGGCGATCGCCTTTTATCGGCTAAAAGCCTGAATAGCCAATGATTTCAGCGCTGTGAGCTTTTTTATTTTTCGTGAAATGTTAAGAAATGTAACGAAATTACCATTTTCTGAGAAAAGTTTTGTAATATAGCTATATAGCGATAAAACAAATATACGAGGTCACATCTGTGCCGAAAAATCAGAGGTGGAGTGATGGGACAATTATTTAACGAACTGAAACAGGACATTCAATACCAACATGGGATGAATGCTTGCCTGAACTGTGGCATCTGTACAGCGGTTTGTCCAGCCGCTGAAGTGTATGACTACTCTCCGAGAGAGGTGATGAACATTTGCCAAAGTGAAGATGATCAATGGATCATCGACTTATTGAAATCAGACAAAATCTGGTTTTGTGGACAATGTTATTCCTGTAAACCCAGATGTCCGAGAGGCAACAGTACCGCCGATGTGATACTGGCCTTGCGTCGTCTTTCCATTCGTCACGGTTACTTTGCCGAGTCAGAAAAAGGCAGACAGCAATTGTTCGCCAAGCGAGTTTTTGGTGAAAATATGCTCAAACGCGGCTATACCTTAGTTGCGGAAAATATCACCCCGGAACATTTCCCCGAACTGGGAGAAAACTGGGAATACTATTTTGAACACATGGCAGAAATGCGAGCTTGGTGGGATGTGCCAATGGACCTGGAAAATAGCGCCGGTTCCCACCGCGTGATTCCGGAAAAAGACATGGAAGAATTGCGGGCCATTTATAAAGCAACCGGCGCAATTCAGTTAATGGACGCGGTGGAAAAAGGCATGGAAAAGAAACTCGGCAGCAAAGCAGAAGTAGAAAAATTCTGGGAAAATTGGGTAGAAACGGCGGATAGTCGCACCTACGAAATGGACGAAACTCAATAACGAGAACCATCCTCTAGGCCGAGAATAGCTTTGACAACACCAGGTTGAAACTGGCTTGTTTGCGAATACAGACTCGATGAATTCTCGGACTAAAAAGGTTTTCAAAGTTTGCCCGAAATCTGGGTTAAGTCTTGAACTGAATTTCTGAATTAACCATCGCATAAACGCTTCCATAAAATCACCCTAAATTAGGACAACACATCATGAAAGTAGCCAGACAGAATATAGCTTGGGAACAACACAAAAAGCAGTTGCCGACGATAGATGATGAAGGAGGAAAATTGTGGGGATGCTTCCGCAGTTGCTTCCTACAAAGTGCGGCCCCTTACAGCGAAGGGATTGCCTATAAAATTTTGAAAAATGATTTGGGGATGGATTTGCGAGAAGCTGCTGGACATACTTCCTGTGGGGCGATCGGCTATCATGGCGATGTCACCAACATCGAAACTCAAATGGTGGTAGCTGCGCGGAACTTTTCCGTCGCTCATCACGAATTAGGCGTTGATAATTTGTTTTCATTCTGTGTGACTTCTTTTGCGAATTACACCGAAATGATTAAACTCTGGGAAGAAGAACCGGAGTTGCGGGAATATACGGCAAAAACTTTAAAAGAAACCACAGGTCGAGAGTTTTGGATTCCCCACGTTTCCGGGGGACGGCCATCGGTGGTCCATGCTTCTGATGTTTTCTTTGCCAATCGTCATAAATTGGCGGCGAAAGCTAAGTATAGCTTGAAGGGAATTAAGGCAGTGGATCATATTGGCTGTCACTATGGGAAAATTTTCCCCGGTGAGGCAATGGGTGGCGTGGAGTTTCCGCAAACTTTGGTGGGATTATTGGAGGCTTTTGGTGCGACTATTGTGGATTATCCTGAACGTCGGCATTGCTGCGGGATGGGTTTCCGGCAGTGCGCTTTTCCCGAGAATCGAGACTATACTGCCAGTAGTGTGTATAAGAAAATGACCAGTCTGAAAGAAGCGCATCCCGACTGCAATTTGATTCTGACCAATTGTCCGGGTTGTACGGTATTTTTGGATGCTGAACAAGGGACAATTAAAGAGGTTTTGGAAGAAGAATTTAATGTCAGTGTTCTGGATTATGCCCAATTGACGGGGTTAATGTTGGGTTATGACCCGTTTAAAGATTGCGGATTGAATGCCAAGGTGGTTGAGGTTGAACCTTTGCTGGATAAAATTGGTATTCCCTACGATAAATCTAAAACGGCGCAAGAACGCAGAAGACCGTTTTAGGACGCTTTTAGCCGGGAGTATCTCAATGAAAAGAGACCTAACCCCCCAGCCCCCTTCCCTAAGAGGGAAGGGGGAGAAAGAGATTTATTGCCCCCTCCGGCAATCAAATTGGAAAAGAGACCTAACCCCCCAGCCCCCTTCCCTACAAGGGAAGGGGGAGAAAGAGATTTATTGCCCCCTCCGGCAATCAAAAAATTTCCTTATTCTCCCTCTCCTCTTAGGAGAGGGCCGGGGAGAGGTCCGACTGGTTTTTAGGCACAATTGAGATGCTTCCCTCTAGTCCCCTTGGAAGGGGGCATGAAGACTCAGCAATACGGTTTTAAACCTAGAAAAATTAAAGGTAAAAAAAATGAACAACCAGGTAGTTGTAATTGGTGGCGGCCCTGCTGGAATGGCAGCGGCGGGAAAACTGCAAGATTTTGGATTTAATGTAG
The DNA here is from genome assembly GCF_024220515.1 of Oscillatoria sp. HE19RPO. Classification (GTDB taxonomy): domain Bacteria; phylum Cyanobacteriota; class Cyanobacteriia; order Cyanobacteriales; family Laspinemataceae; genus Laspinema. Next base: position 20,662 of record NZ_JAMXOT010000318.1, on the reverse strand, counting down.
TTTTGATTGAGAAGAAGCCAGAAATTGGCGGGCATTTAAACAAGTGGTATAAGGTGTTTCCTGATTTTACTGATGCGTCAGAAATTACTGAGAATTTGAAGGCGGGTTTAGGGAGTACCCGGGTTTTAAATAATGCTACGGTGACTGAGATTAAAGGTGAAGCACCAAATTTTCAAGTGACTATCTCCACGGGAGAAGAATTGGCGGCAGCGGCGATTCTGGTTTCGACTGGATATAAGCATTTCGATGCGCGGTTGAAAGAAGAATATGGGTACGGCATTTATGATAATTGCATCACTTCGGTGGAATTGGATCAAATGCTGAAGGCGCAGAATGTGAAAACTCGTTCGGGAAAAGTGCCGAAGAAAGTGGCGATGATTCACTGTGTGGGGTCTCGCGATGAGAAGGTGAATAATAATTATTGTTCGCGAGTTTGTTGTACCAATGCGATTAAGGTGGCGATCGAGGTTAAAGAACAAAATCCCGAGTCGGAAATTTACTGCCTTTATATGGATATTCGGGTGTTTGGACGGGGGTATGAGGAACTCTACCGGACCTCTCAGGAAGAGCATGGGGTGCAGTTTTTGCGGGGTCGGCTTTCGGAGGCGGGTGAGAAAAATGATGGCAGTTTGTTGCTGCGGTTAGAGGATACGTTAACGGCTAAACCGATGCGGTTGACGGTTGATTTGTTGGTTCTGATGGTAGGGATGGAAGGGAATCCGGAGTTAGCAGAGGTGGCGGGTTTAACCTTGGGTTGCGATCGCTTCTATGCTACGGCGCATCAGCAGTATTCTAACAATCATTCGACGCGATCAGGGATTTTCTTAGCGGGGGCGGCAACGGGACCGAAGGCGATTATGGAATCGATTACCGATGGGCGATCGGCGGCGGCAGAAATTGCCAGTTTTTTGGCCAGTCATCCGGGCAATTCATCCTCCAATACCAATGGTAAATCCGTAGAAAATCTGACATTTTCTGTAAATTGAGGAAAGTATAATGGTAACGAAATCAACATCAAAACGAGCCAAAAAGTTTGTGTTTGGGCTGAAAAGCGATCGCCAGATTGATGGCGATAAAATGAACTCGGATTTTATCAAGAAAGTAATGGCTGAGGGGGGTGATGGTGCGGCGATCGCCGCCTGTATGCAGTGTGGAACCTGTAGCGGAGGTTGCACCAATATTGACCTCATGGATATGTCACCGCGAACCCTGATTTTAAGGATACAAAGAGGGGAATGGGAAACAGTTCTTAACAGTAATACCTTGTGGATGTGTAGTTCCTGTTATATCTGTACTTCTCGATGTCCCCGTGGGGTGCGTCCCTCGGATGTGATTGAAGCCGTCAAGGCGATCGCCATTCGCCAAGGCATCGAAAACGACTCAACCCGATTCAATCAAATCTTTGTTGAATTAGTTCAAAAACGCGGCATTTTGTTTGAACCGGAATTGATGCAAAAATATGGCGGTTTACAAGGACTAATCGACCAAGCCCCATTAGGAATTAAATTAACCCTCAAAGGGAAAATGTCCCCCTTCCCAGACCAAGTAAAAGACCCGAAACAATTTAGCGATGCCTTAGAAAAGGCCAAAAAACAATGAAAAAATATTCTTACTATCCCGGTTGCAGCCTGCATACCACCGCCAAAGAGTTTGATATTTCAACAAGAGTCGTCATGGAGGAGTTAGGCATTGAACTAGAAGAAATCAAAGACTGGTCTTGTTGCGGTGGTTCCGTAGCCGCAGGAGTTTCTCACGATATGGGCATGGCAATGGCCGCTAGAAATGTGGCGATCGCTCAAAAACAAAATCTCGATTTGTTAGCATCTTGTTCTGGGTGTTATAATAAATCAGCAAGGGCACTTAAAGCATTAAAACAACCCACGGAAAAAGATAGAATCATGGCAATTCTATCAGAAATGGGGGTCGATGTTGCTGACTATAATATCCAAATCAGAAATGTGGTGGATGTGCTAGTCAATGACCTCGATATTGCCTCCCGAGTCAAAAAGCCCTTGACGGGTTTGAAAGTTGCCTGTTATTACGGCTGTCTGTTGACTCGTCCCGCTGATATCACCGGGTGGGATTCGCCAATGTTTCCCACCTCAATGGATCGATTATCGGAAATTTGTGGGGCGGAAGTCGTTGATTTTCGGTCAAAAACCAAGTGCTGCGGTGGCCCAATTTTGGTCTCCAAACAGGATGTAGCCTTTGACTTAACCAAAAAGCTCTTAGATGAGGCCAAATCCCTTGGGGCTGATTGCATCGTTTTAGCTTGTCCATTATGTGACACCAACCTAGAACTGCGCCAGTCGGATATCGAGAAGCAGTACAATGTATCTTACAATTTACCCATTCTCTATATCACCGAAATCATCGGCCTAGCCTTGGGAATAAAACCCGGAAAACTGGGAATGAACAAGCATATTGTTTCCCCGAAACCTGTTTTGAAAAAATTAGGACTTTAACGTCCTATTCTCTCGGTACAAGATGCAATTCACGTTAAATTACCCCCAAAATCATCATGTTTAGCAACGTCGGAACATTAGATAGAATTGTGCGCTTGCTCTTCGCCGCCAGTCTGCTGTATGCCGGATTGAATCTCTATGCCGGGACCAACTTAGGTCTGGGATTAGATGTCGCCGCTGCCTTACTCACCTTCAGCGGATTGGTTGGATTTTGCGGACTGTATCGGTTGTTAGGGATTAGCACCCGCAAATCCCCAAATTAACCCCGTTCACTTCCCTGCCAACTCAGAAAATTAGCAAATCTTCACAACATCACAATGGATAATAGTCTTCCCATCGAAAGTCCTTCCATGTCGCGCCGCCAGTTGCTCAACTTCCTCACCGGAAGTGTGGTGGCGGCAACTGCCTCTGCCGCTGCTTATCCCGTCGTCAAATACTTTATTCCCCCCAAGGAAACCACTGAAGGCGGCGCAATTCTAGCCAAGGATATCTTAGGCAATCCCATTCCCGCCAGCCAAATTTTAGCCGAACCCCCGGGGACCCGCGCCTTAGTGGCAGGATTAGGCGGAGATCCGACTTACTTAACTGTTCAAAAAGATGCTACAATAGATCCGACGGGAATCGTTGATAGCTGCACCCATTTAGGCTGCACGTTTCCTTGGAATAATATTGACCAAGAATTTCAATGTCCCTGTCACGGTTCTCGCTACAACGCTGATGGGTCTGTCTTACGCGGACCCGCACCGCTGCCGCTGAAATTGGTCCATGTCGCCGTTAAAGACAATGCCATTTGGATTGCGCCTTGGACCGAAATTGACCCGCGTACCGGGGAAAAACCTTGGTGGGTCTAAATCAAATCATTACAAACAAACAGGAGAATAGGCGATGAAAATTGCCGTAACCAGTCAAAATAAAACCAGCATCACGGAACACGCCGGACATTGCCAGAAGTTTTGGATCTACGAAACCAAAGACGGCGAAATTATCGAGAAAAAATTGGTGGAGTTATCTGCGGACCAATCTTTTCATCACTGTTCCTCGAATGAACCGCATCCTTTAGATGACGTGCAGGTATTAATTTCCGGCGGCATGGGACCGGGGTTGATGCGACGCTTGGAACGAAAGGGCATTGAAGGAGTGATTACGAAAGAAACTAATTTAGATCAGGCGGTGAAAGCCTATCTGGATGGTTCTTTAGTCCGGGAAGAATCCGAATGTCACGGAGGACATCGCGGCAATCACAAGGGTCAAAATCGGCATCAACACCGGCATCAACATCGGCATCAACACCGGCATCTCTGTACATCCGGTCAACCGATTGAACGGACCTAAATCCTCGGTTCAGTTATCTAATGAATTCCAAAAATATCTAGGTTTAAATGGGTTTCTGGGATAGCTGAACTGACAACAAATGTAGGGGCGATTCGCGATTCGCCTCTACATTTAGGATTGGCCCTCCAAAAATGCGTAAGTTCTGTTTCGGGTTTGGGTATTCCTGATTTCATCCGATACCGAAGTTAGGGTTTAGGACATTATTCTTCTATTCTTCATTTAAAACAATGTGGGCGAGTTCAATTACAGCGTATTTTCATTACTTAGGGTTCATGCTGGCTTTTGCCGCCCTGACAGTAGAGGTTTTTAACCTCAAAAAAGACATGACCCTTGATGAAGCCAAACGAGTGGCTTTTGCAGATTTAGTCTATGGCATAGCGGCGACAGCTATTCTGATCACGGGAGTATTGAGAGTCCTTTATTTTGGCAAAGGAACGGATTATTATCTGAACAATCCGTTTTTTTATGCCAAAATGGGAGTGTTTATTCTGGTGAGTTTATTCTCCCTGTATCCGACCTTTACCTTTATTTTGTGGTTTAAAGATTTACAAAAGGATCAGCCTCCCGCTGTGGAACTTGAGCGGGTCACCCAACTGACTTGGCTGATTAAAGCAGAATTATTGGGGTTTACAATCTTGCCGCTGCTGGCAGCAGTGATGGCGAGAATGAGTGGATGGAGTTAAGGGAAAAACAGCAGGGCTTTCTCCAAGACAGCAAGAGGAGAAAAGAACTAATGAGTGTAAATACCAGGGAAATTCAGGGGACTTTGTTAGTCGGGTATGAACAATTTTTTGGGGATTACCGTTGTAGTAGAAAATACGGCAGCGGCGAGAGGATTGCTAGGGGAACATGGACTTTCTTATTACATTGAAACCCCCGATTCTCGGATTTTATTTGATACGGGACAGGGATTGGCACTGAAACACAATGCTCAACAGTTGGGAATTTCTTTGCCGGAGATAGATACCCTGGTTTTGAGTCATGGTCATTATGATCATGCGGGGGGGTTAATGACGGTATTAGAAACCTCTTCTCCTCGATTATTTCTCCATCCCTCGGCCCTCAATCCCAAGTTTAGCCCCCGAGGGGATATTGGTTGTCCGATTCAGGATCCTGATATTCTGGCCCAGAAATCTAAGGAGGTGATTTGGACTGAAACTCCGACAGAAATTGTTTCGGGAGTTTATGTCACCGGGACGATTCCCCGGGTTCATCCATTAGAGGATACGGGTGGTCAGTTTTGGCAAAATGAGCAGCAGAATCAGGTGGATTTGATGTTAGATGACCAAGCCTTATTTATCGACACAATGGAAGGAGTGCTTGTGGTTTTAGGCTGCGCTCATGCGGGAGTGATTAACACCCTAAATTACATTGCTACCCTGACAGGTGAAGATAAGTTTTATGGGGTGATTGGGGGAATGCACCTGTTGAATGCAAGTCGCGATCGCCTGCAAGCGACAGCAGAAATCTTCAGAAAGTATGACCTGCAACTGATTGGGGCAAACCACTGCACGGGAATGATGGCCCAGGCATTTTTATGGCAAGAGTTTGCGCTAAAATGTAGGAGTTGTTCTGTCGGAACTCGTTTATTTTTTTGCCGATAAAAGCAAGCAATTTGGTTTTGAAATAGAGGAAGTGACTCAATGAAAAAAATTGTAAAAACTTTGGTTTTAATTCTGGTTTTATGTGGGGTGATGGGAACAGTGTTTCCGGCTCCAGTCCAGGCCGTTTCAACCCCGTATGACTGGGTATTGTCTGAGACTGTCGCCCAGTTTCTGGATGACATTCCTCGGGATTATTACACCATCATGGAAATTCCCGAACTCAAGCGGAAGGCAGAGCAGGAAAAAGCTTTGTTAATTGATGTCCGACAACCCGCTGAATATGCTTCCGGACATATTCCCCAAGCCATTAATATTCCCCTGAGAACTTTACCGGAAAATCTCGATAAAATCCCTCAAAACCGCCCGGTCATTGTCTATTGTACAACGGGATATCGCAGCGGTATCGGCGTGATGACGTTGCGGCTGTTAGGATATACTAACATCAGTGCATTTCCCCCGAGTATTCAAGAGTGGAAAGCGGCTGGAGAACCTTTGGAAAAATAAAATAGGACTTACTCATGCTCCCTAAATCTGTAGAGGCGATTCGTGAATCGCTTCTACATTTAGGGTCTACTCGGAAAATATGCGTAAGTCCTGTAAAATCGGAATCAATTCCCTGTTCGGCAACGGATTAACCAGAATCGTTGATTTTTTGGAGTTTCCTTCAAGGGTTAATCGATATCAGGAAACTCTGACAAAATCTGGAAATCTTGAGAGTAAAAACCCGCAGGTTTATAGCTTGGGGTTCAGGATTGGCAAAACCGCAGCCATCCTGAACCCCTATCGTTTGAATCAATGGGCTGTTGTCACCCTCAAGCCTGGGGAGTCACCATGATACACTGTTTTCATCAAACGGTTACTGTCCACTCATCCTTATAATGAGAAACTCCATGAACAGTGAAGAAATTCAAAAACGATATCTTGAAGGCGATCGCACTTTTCGGAAAGTGGATCTCCGGGAAGCCGATTTAATTGACGGTCATTTCCACGGCATCAACTTGAATGAGGCGGATTTACGACAAGCGCGACTCGGTAAAACTGACTTCAGTCGTGCCAGTTTTCGCGAGGCAGATTTGAGTGAAGCCATTCTGTGGGGAACTGATTTAACTGAGGCGGATTTGTATCGCGCTATTCTGAGGGAAGCGGATTTAAGTGGTGCCAAGCTAACTTATGCCAATTTAGAATTAGCCAACCTCAGTAAAGCGAGTTTATGTGGTGTCAATTTAGTCGCGAGTCGCTTATCTCGGGCGAACTTATTTGCAGCGGATCTCCGTCCCACTTCTGACCAAGTAACGGATTTGGGTCGGGCTGTCTTAACTTATGCGGATTTATGCTATGCCAACCTCAGTGGGGCGTTGTTGTATCAAACGGATTTAGAACGTGCCAAACTCTGTCGCGCTCACCTGAATCGGACGTTTCAACAGAATGCAGCAGATCTCAGTGAAGCAATTTTACGCGAGGCTGACCTCAGTTTTGCCGACTTGACGGGGGTCAATTTACAAGGGGCTGATTTACGCGGGGCGGATTTGACTGGCACGATTCTGATTGATGCCAATTTAGAAGATGCGATCATGCCTGATGGCAGCCTTTACCAAAAATAAAACTGATTTGCGATCGGTTTTATACGGAATCCGGTTCTGAAAGTCTATAAAAACCCGCACCCTGTTCGCGCAGCGTTCCGCTAGGAAAGGGTGGGGCTATACGGACAAAGCCTGCCTCCGCAGGCTGAAGAGAAAATTGACTTTTAACAACCGTATTTGGTATTAGTGCCGTGAATCGGTATGATATTAAAGTGATTTTTGGCCCTCGGCCAGTCGCCTGTTGCGGGGGCGTCTGGACCCCATACCGGCGATCGCATCTCGAATCAATTCCCAGTTTGTCTTCCAAGGAGTAATCAAAGTTTATGGCGTATCTCTGGTTTAAGTCGTTCCATATTATTGGCTTTGTCGCTTGGTTTGCCGGATTGTTTTATTTACCCCGGTTGTTTGTCTATCATATTGAAGCCAGTGAGCGCCCGGAAGCGGTTAGATCCGCGCTCAAAACCGAATATAACCGCATGGAAAAACGGCTTTATAAATTAATTATGAGGCCAGCCATGATTTTTACCATTGTCATGGCTGCTGGCATTATCTACCAGGAACCGGGCGTTTTTAAGGAAACTTGGCTTCATGTCAAACTGTTGTTAGTGTTGGCATTAGTGGGTTTCCATCATTACTGTGGCCGGGTGATTCGTCAGTTGGAGGAGGGAACTTGTACCATTAGTGGCATTCAAATGCGACGGCTGAATGAAGTCCCGACGATTCTACTCGCTTTAGTCGTGTTCTTAGCGATTTTCAAAAACAATTTTCCCACGGATATTGTCACCTGGGGAACGATTGCCGCAATTATCGCCTTTGCAGTGATTATTCAACTCTATGCTCGCAAACGGCGCTTGCAAGAACAGGGAGAATTGGAGGCATCTAGTTAATTTACTAACCTGCTATGAATCGATCGCCCTTCGAGTCCTAAGTTCAAGGGCGATCGCATCACTCCCTCACGGTTATCGCACCGTTCCCCGTAATGCCTCCGCATCAATCCCTTTAAGTAAATAAATCCGCAGCAAATGGCCGACAATCGACAGTTGAAAGGGTAATTTCTTCAACGCCTTGAGCCACTTCGGTTGAGAAATGGCATCAATTTCCGACAGTTTCTCATTCAAGTCACAACAGTCCTGTAACCGAGGGAAAAACTCCGGATGTTCGGTATTTAGACCCGATGGAAATGCCCGCAGTGCAGTTTCATTGGTTTTGCGAATCACTTCCCGATCAAACTCCGTGGGGTCGATTCCTAAAGCATGATAAAATCCCGTCCGTTCATGGACTGTTAACGTATGGGTGGCGAACACCGTCAGCAGGAAAAATCGACTCCATAACCGGGATGTCCAGGTTTGCCAGAGTTTCGGTTGCGATCGCAGCAAAGCCTTGAAAATATCCCCATGCCGATTCTCATCCTGACACCAGCTTTCAAAATAGTTGAACAACGGATAAAACTGATGCTCTGGATGCTGTTCCAAATGCCGATAAATAATAATATAACGCCAATAGCCAATCTTCTCCGACAGATAAACCGTGTACAATACCCACTCAATCGGGAAAAACGTATAAACCCGATGTTTGGTCAGATAGCTCAAATCCATCGTACAGCCAAAATCTGCCATCGCCTTATTTAAAAATCCGGCATGACGCGCTTCATCTCTTGCCATCAAACTAAACATTTCCGCCAACAGAGGACTGCGCTGTTTCAGATTGCGCGAAAGTTCCTTAAATAGCAGAAACCCGGAAAATTCCGACACACAGGACCGTTCCAAATAATCAATAAAGGCTTGGCGCGTTTCTCCGGTAATATGGTCCCAGGATTGGGCAAACTCCTCATTCCGCACGAAGTGATGGCGGTTGTAGTCCGCCCGCATTTCCTCTAGCATCGCCTGCAACTCCGTATCTTGGGCGGATAAATCGAGGTTGGCCGTTTTTTCAAAGTCGGTTGTATAAAACCGGGGGGTCAGGATATTTTCCTTTAGGGCCTTGTTTTTGGTGACGGTCATCTCGGCAGGGGCCTGGGATGGGGTAGAAATCATGGGCGGGTCCTCAGAAATAACTTAATAGCTTTCAAGTTATAATACTTTTTCAAATTTGAAAAGACCCTTACCCCAAAAACGTAACAATCGTTAACGTTGGGTAACTGTTAAGTTATGTAACAACCTATTGCTTTATCGCTGTATGGCTATATACTGGCTGAAGTCGGTCGCGTTGTCCCTTGCTGGAGATGGCCCCAACCGGCATTACCCAGATAAATCTGAAAGGAAAAAGGTCATTTGATATGAGCCACGATTTAGCCACCCGTCTGAGAGAAGGAACCCAAAAGTCCCATACTGCTGCTGAAAATACAGCCTATATGAAATGCTTCCTCAAAGGGATTGTCGAGCGGGAGCCATTCCGCAAGTTGCTGGCCAATCTCTATTGGGTCTATAGTGTGATGGAAGAAGCGATGCGACAACACCAGGATGATCCGGTAGTCGGACCGATGTATTTCCCGGAACTCAACCGCACGGCAAATCTGGAAAAAGACCTCGCCTTTTATTATGGTGAGAATTGGCAGAGTCAGATTATCCCCTTAAATGCCGGACAGATTTATGTTAATCGCCTCCAGCAACTCGCAGATACTGACCCAGCACTGCTGATTGCTCATGCCTATACTCGCTATATGGGAGACCTCTCCGGAGGTCAAAGTTTAAAAAAGATTATCCGATCGGCTCTTGATTTGCCTGAGAATCAAGGTACATCCCTCCATGAATTTGAGGAAATTCCTACCGTCGAAGCGCGACGTGCGTTTAAAGAGAAGTATCGGGATGCTTTGAATTCCTTGCCTGTGGATGAAGCAACTATTGAACGGATTGTGGAAGAAGCAAATTATGCGTTTCATCTGAATCGAGATGTGATGCATGAGTTGGAAGATGATGTCAAAGCGGCGATCGGGGATCATGTTTTTGAGTTGCTCACGAAGCAGGATAAACCGGGAAGTACGGAGAGACATTCTCGCCATTCTGCTTCGATACCGGCAGAAGTAGGTGCTTGATTTTCAAATTCTCACGAGGAAACGGAAAGAACCCCACCCTAACCCTCCCCTTGGTAAGGGGAGGGGACTGGAGGGAAGAACCCCACCCTAACCCTCCCCTTGGTAAGGGGAGGGGACTGGAGGGAAGAACCCCACCCTAACCCTCCCCTTGGTAAGGGGAGGGGACCGGAAAGAACCCCACCCTAACCCTCCCCTTAGCAAGGGGAGGGGACCGGAGGGAGAGATGTTGAGCCATTGAGTTGTAAACGCTACCTAAACTATTCATGAACGCTTTAATTTCTACTGTTGAATTTGATGCTGATTTGCTGAAAAAATATGACCGTCCGGTGCCGCGCTACACCAGTTATCCACCGGCGACGGAATTGAAACCTGAGTTTGAAGAAGTCGGATTTAGAGCGTCTATTGCGGTTAGTAATTATAAGAAAACTCCCCTCTCGCTGTATTGTCATATTCCGTTTTGTGAAACCCCTTGTTATTTCTGTGGGTGCAATACCATCATCACTCAGCGGAAAACCTTAGCGGAACCCTATTTGGATTATCTGACTCATCACATTCGAGCAATGGCGGAACTGGTGGATACCAGTCGGTTGGTGAATCAAATGCACTGGGGGGGAGGGACGCCGAATTATTTATCGCTTCCTCAAGTGGAGCAGTTGTGGAATACGATTAATCGGTATTTCAAGTTTGAGGAAAATGCGGAGGTTTCGATTGAGGTGAATCCCCGGTTTTTAGATAAAAACTATCTGTTGTTTTTAAAGGATTTGGGATTTAACCGGATTAGCTTTGGGATTCAAGATTTTAATCCGAAGGTGCAGGAAGCGGTGAATCGGATTCAGCCGGAAGCGATGCTGTTTCAGGTGATGGATTGGGTGCGGGATGCGGGATTTGAGAGTGTGAATGTGGACCTGATTTATGGGTTGCCGTTTCAAACTTTGGAGACGTTCCGGGATACGATTCATAAGACTACGCAACTGGATCCGGATCGAATTGCGGTGTTTAATTTCGCCTATGTGCCTTGGTTAAAACCTGTGCAGCGATTGATTCCGGAGGAGGCACTGCCTCCGACATCGGAAAAGATGGATATCTTAAAGATGGCGATCGAGGATTTAGGGGTAGCGGATTATCAGTTTATTGGCATGGATCATTTTGCTAAACCGAATGATGAATTAGCCATTGCCCAACGGGAGGGCCAACTCCATCGGAACTTCCAGGGATATACCACTAAACCGGAATCGGATTTAATTGGGTTGGGGATGACTTCCATTAGTATGCTCCATGATGTCTATACCCAAAATCACAAACGCTTGAAAGACTACTATCATGCGATCGATGCTCATCAGTTACCGATTGAAAAAGGGGTAAGCCTGAGTGCCGATGACATCCTGCGCCGGATGGTTATTATGGAGTTAATGTGCCAATTTGAACTGTCCAAGAACGAATTTGAGCAAAAGTATCATTTGAGTTTTGATTGCGATTTTGATGAGTATTTTGCAGCAGAACAATTAGAGTTACACCAGCTAGAAGCCGATGGATTAGTTCGCTTATCCCCCAATCATATCGAAGTAACGCCAGCAGGACGCTTGCTGGTTCGGAATGTGGCTGCGGTGTTTGATACTTATCTGAGCAAGAAAGCATTGAATAGTTTCTCTAAAGCAATTTAGGGGAAAGGCTGAAGTAGCAACACCCGGCGGGGGATAAATCCCCCGCCTAATAGCTAAAGTCGGTTGAAACCGACTGAAAGTTGCAACAACCGGCGGGGGTTAAAACGATTGGCGGCCTAAGAGCTTCGAGTCGGTTGAAACCGACTGAAAGCGGTGATGTTTTTAGTCGTCTTTAGACGACTTTAGCTATTAGGCGGGGGATTTATCCCCCGCCGGTTGTTGCCACTGTTGGGCGGCCAACCAATTTATCCCCCGCCGGGTGTTGCTTCAGGGTGCAAGTTTTTGCTGAAATTATTGTGTGTTTGAGGAAGTGTATATGCAGTTAGAATCGATGCCAAATTCACCGGAAAATCAATCCAAATTGAATGGAGTGATTACGGGATTTTTTATCGCCATTCATGGACTAGCTTTATTAGCACCCTGGTGTTTTTCCTGGTCCGCATTAGGGGTAATGCTATTACTGCACTGGTTTTTAGGAAGTATTGGCATTTGTTTAGGCTATCATCGCCTATTGAGTCATCGGAGTTTTCAAGTTCCGAAATGGCTAGAATATACGATCGCCCTCATCGGTGCATCGGCACTCCAAGGCGGACCCATTTTTTGGATAGCCGGACATCGGTTACATCATGCCTATACCGAAGATGAAATCAAAGACCCTTATTCGGCACGGAAAGGCTTTTGGTGGAGTCATCTGCTGTGGATGATTTATCCCCGTCCCGAATTTTTCAACAAAGAACTGTATCACCGATTCGCTCCAGATTTAGCTCGGGACCCGTTCTACTGTTGGCTCGATCGCTACTCTCTATTGATGCAAGTTCCGTTAGCAGTTGTCCTGTATCTCTTAGGCGGTTGGCCCTTTATCGTCTATGGGGTATTTGTGCGAATTGTTTTGCTCTGGCATAGCACTTGGCTGATTAACTCGGTTACCCATATGTGGGGATATAAAACCTTTCCCACGGAAGATAATTCCCGGAATCTCTGGTGGGCGGCCATTTTCACCTATGGCGAAGGATGGCATAATAATCATCATGCGTATCCGAACGTTGCCAAAGCCGGTTGGCGGTGGTGGGAATTTGATATGACTTGGTGGGCAATTTGGCTTTTAAAAACCGTTGGGTTAGCCAAAAAAGTGGTGATGCCGCCTGCTGCCAAAGCAAATCAGGGATAAGTTTCTTTCGTTTTCAACCGATCGCCCGCTCAAAAAGAGGGAAACTTCAACACTTGGGCGATCGCCTCCGTTGCCTGCACCATCCGCCCTTCGTGACTTCCCTCTACTAAAATATAAGATTTTCCCTGACGTTCCAACTCTTCCAGAAACCTTATGTGCATCGACATCCGCAGGGATTCGCTTTCCCGGGTGCCATCCTGAACAAATCCAAAATCTGGTGCCGTGAGTAGATATAAATCATAATTTCGACTCGCGGCTATTTGTTGCAATTTCTCACAGTCTGACCCGAGATACCGGCGATGCCAAATACAAGTAGCCAGGGGGTCTGTATCGCACACCACCAAGCGATTCGCCCGGATTGCTAGGGCCTCTTCCCAGGCGATTTGTCCTTGGGCAATTTGGATAAACTCCTCACTATCCCAATGGTCAGAATCTGTGAGATATTGCCGTCCCTCCCAATACCATCGCCCGTATTCCGGTACCCACACGGTTTGATACTGTTTTGCCAGCGATCGCGCCAAGGTGGTAGTCCCACTGGATTCTACCCCCACCACTGCAATGCGCTTGGCAAAATAGGCTTTTGCCGGGGGAGTGAGCATTTGCCAATGGGTTGCTAGGTCCTGACGCAGTTGGGTTCCAGAAATGGGAAATGCCTCCCGCAGGCAATCAATGGCAATATGTCGAGCACCCATCAACGCCGCCCAAGGTTCGCCATACGCCTCAGAAGTAAAAGCAACATCCGGTTGCCGTCCTCCCAGTAATTCTAAGGTGCGTTTTGCCCAAGGTTCGGGCGCTTCGGGCAAATCATCCAAGGTTTCATAGACTTCAACATCGGGATGCATGACTCGAATCCAGTTCCCCCGTAAGTTGCCGGAAATTGCTTGTTCCGGTTTGGCCCCTACCACCACCACTAATTGCTCAACTTGAGCTTTTGCCTGACGAATTAAATAGTCATGTCCCCGGTGGAAGGGATAGAATTTACCGACGGTAACCCCCAGTTTCATGGTTTTGGCTGCCTCTGTTTTTGTTCAGAATAAAGTCGTTTAAAATTTTGCAATCCTCCCATCGCCAATAGCCAAAATATGGCATAGAGAAAACTGGTGAGGTAAAGTCCCCGAGAGGCATAGAGGGGAACGTAGATGGTATCCACCCCAATCCATAGATACCAGCTTTCGAGATAGCGCTGCATTAATAATAACTGGGCGATCGCACTGGCAACGGTGGTGAGGGCATCCCAAAATGGGGCAGTCCCATTCATAGCCATTAATAGCGATCGTAACCCGATCGCGCTGACGGTTAATATCCCCAGCAGCCAAGGCATCCAACGCGGAGGAATCCGGGCGATCGGTTTTTCGGTGTGATTTTCGCCGCCATGCAACCAACTGTAAATTGCTTGCAAACTGGTGACTAAATAAAACAGTTGAATCGCCACTTCCCCATAGAGTCTAACCTGATAAAATACCCAAGTATAGGCCAGCACTCCCACTAAACCAATCCACCATCCCAAGGGACTATTTTTAGAAAGTAGCCAGACACTCCATGCGGAAGTCACAACTGCGACTGCCTCTAAAAAACCGATCTCAAATTGCATCCAATTTTGCACCGGCAACAGCAGCAGTAAAACACTGCCGATGGTACCGATGAGAATTTGCCCCTTGATATTTTGGATGCTCATTGTTTTAGCAGTTCAAGAAATTTCCCCTACTGTACCCGATGCTCTATAGATCAAGAAAAGCCCGCTGATGCGGGCTTTGTTTCTGGCGCGGGAGAGTCACTTCTCCCGGCTGTCTATCTTACTTGGAAAGCTGGATTATTTCATGCTTTCTTCCAACTTGGCGATATCGAGGAGAGTCTTCATCACCGAGTCAGGGTTCAAGCTGATGGAGTCGATACCCAGTTCCACCAGGAAGCGTGCAAATTCGGGATAGTCCGAAGGCGCTTGACCGCAGATCCCAATCTTGCGACCCGTTTTCTTCGCAGTTTTGATGACCATCGTCACCATATCTTTAACCGCTTGGTTGCGTTCGTCAAAGATGTGCGCCACTAAGGAGGAGTCACGGTCCAGACCCAAAGTGAGCTGGGTCAAGTCATTGGAACCGATGGAGAAGCCGTCGAAGACTTCAGCGAATTGTTCGGCTAAAATGACGTTACTGGGGATTTCGCACATCACATAGACTTGCAGTCCGTTTTCGCCGCGTTTGAGACCATATTTTTCCATCGTCTCTAACACTTTGCGACCTTCGTCTGGGGTGCGGCAGAAGGGAATCATCGGAATGACGTTAGTCAGACCCATGTCGTCCCGGACTCGTTTGAGGGCGACGCACTCTAAACCGTAAGCTTCGGTATAGTTGGGGTCGTAGTAACGAGAAGCACCCCGCCAGCCGATCATTGGGTTTTCTTCTTTGGGCTCGAATTGCTTACCACCGAGGAGGTTGGCATATTCGTTGCTCTTGAAGTCAGACATCCGGACAACCACGGGGTTGGGATAGAAGGCAGCGGCGATCGTGCCAATCCCATGAGCCAGTTTGTCTACGAAGAAGTCCGGTTTGTGCGAATACAGTTTGGTCAGTTCAGCAATCTCTTTCTTGACGGCTTGATCTTCGAGGGTGTCGAAGTGAATCAAGGCCAAGGGGTGAGCTTTGATGTGGTTGGCGATGATGAACTCAAACCGGGCTAAACCAACGCCATCGCAAGGAATAGAGGATAAACCGAAGGCTTCTTCTGGGTTGCCGACGTTCATCAAAATTTTGGTGTTGGTGCGTGGCAGGTTGTCGATCGCCGTTTCCAGAATCTCGAAGGGAACTAGACCCTCGTAAACTTTGCCTTCTTCCCCTTCAGAACAGGACACGGTGACCTCTTGACCACTCTTGATATCTTGGGTGGCGGTTCCGCAACCAACAATGGCTGGAATCCCCATTTCCCGGGCGATAATGGCGGCGTGGCAAGTCCGTCCCCCTTGGTTGGTGACGATCGCACTCGCTTTTTTCATGATCGGTTCCCAATCCGGGTCCGTCTTGTTGGTAACTAAGACTTCACCCTGTTGGAACAGGTCGAGATTGTGGACATCTAAGATGACGCGAGCTTTACCTTGGCCAATCATTTCACCGACGGCACGACCCCGAACTACGACATCACTGGTGCCTTGGAGTTTGAAGTTGCGGATAACGTTTCCGGCTTTTTGGGATTGAACGGTTTCTGGACGTGCTTGCACGATGAAGAGTTCGCCGGTAATCCCGTCTTTGGCCCACTCAATGTCCATTGGGGTATATTTGCCCCGGGATTCGCTGTAGTGGTCTTCGATGATGCAAGCCCATTTGGCTAAGGTGAGAATTTCATCATCGTTGATACAGTATTGATCGCGTTCGGGAGCGGAAACTGGGACGTTTTTCGTCAGTTTCGACCCGCCTACGTCATACACCATTTTGATTTCTTTGCTGCCCAGGCGTTTTTCGAGGATTGGGCGTTTGCCTTCTTTGAGGGTGGGTTTGAAGACAAAGTATTCGTCGGGGTTGACTGCACCTTGGACGACGTTTTCCCCTAAACCATAAGCGGCGGTGACTAAGGCGGCATTCTTGAAGCCGGTTTCTGTGTCGATGGAGAACATGACGCCGGAACTGGCTAAGTCAGAACGGACCATTTTTTGGACGCCCACAGACAGCGCGACGCTGAATTCATCAAAGTCGGGCCGTTTGGAGGCATATTGATGGCGATAGGAGATGGCGCGATCGGTAAATAAGGACGCGAAGCACTTATGACAGGATTCAAGCACACCTTTGACGCCGTGGACGTTCAAGTAGGTTTCTTGTTGTCCGGCAAAACTCGCATCAGGTAAGTCTTCGGCAGTAGCACTAGAACGAACGGCTACGTCAAGATCGCTGCTGAATTTTTCGCAGACTTCTTGATACTCTGGGCCAAAGCGTTTGCAGAATTCAGCATTGGCACCATAGGTTTCGCACAATTTGAGGTAAGCCGCTGCGATCGCATCGTCTAATTCTTTCGGAAATGGCGTATTCATCACCATTGCCCGCGCTTGCTTGCCGCGCTCCCGCAGATTGTTGACATCGTTGAGATCCAGATCCGCAAACAAGGTCCGTAATTTTTGTTCTAACCCTGCTTTCTCGATAAAGTACCGATAGGCATAAGCTGTGGTGGCAAAGCCGGTGGGGACGTTAACTCCCTTTGATTTAAGCTCTTGGATCATTTCACCTAATGAGGAGTTTTTACCCCCCACTAAGCCTAAGTCTGCTAATCCGACTTCTTCAAAGAAAAGTACAAACTGTGTTTCTTTGGAACCTTTGGCTGATTGTTGTTCTGGAGCTGTAGAAACCATATATCCTACTCCTGTTACCTGATGCTCGTCTTTAAACGTGTTAGAAAGTTAAACTTCTTTGTTTTTCACTTTCCATGTAAATCATAACTCATATTTTTGAAATTCGACAAGTTTTAAAATCTTTTTTTGAGCTTTTTCTGACAATTGGTTTTTGCTCTTATATTCCTTAGCTTTTTAGCTAATTTTACAAATTGTACCTTATTATCTCCCGCCTAGATCAGCCACTTTGTTAAAAGAATATTTAGATTGCTTTAACATCTAAGGGGTTGTTTATTTCTTAATGTTAAGCAGTCTCGTTCTTCCCCCTGGGGTCAAATTGATCCGACAGTGGAATCCCTAGTCTGTCAAACTCCCGGGGGATTTCCTGCTTGTGAGAACCTCGGATTCCCGAAAACCACGGGAAATTTTTCCGAATTAATCAGACCCAATGTTATCCCGATCGCTTGACTTCTGTTCCCACTTCCTCTAAAAATCGGCTTTTTCGGGATGGGGACAAGTCACCCTTCTGCCATGACCCATCAAGCGATCGCCCTTTCTGCATCCACCACCCTCCCCTTAGAATCTCCGGTTCTCTCTATTTAATGACTCATCACACCCCGGCGATCGCCTGCACTGCCCTGATTGCTTTAATCGGCCTAATTGACGCGGTTTTCCTGGGATTATCCAGGGGAAGGTGAACCCATGAAACTCCCTCGGGAGGGTCCTCAACCCCAAACCCTGTCCATTAGGGTTCAAGAATTGCTACCCTAGAGAGGGGAACAATCAAGTTAATCCAGATTGGATTGTGTCAATATGCCGGAAATAGGGGCGGTATTACAAGAACGGTATCAACTGCAACAGCAGTTAAATGATAACCCGACCCGGGAAACCTGGTTAGCAGTGGATTTGACCACCGAGGAACTCGTGGTGGTGAAGCTGCTCGTTTGGGGAGGTGCGAAAGCTTGGGAAAGTCTCAAGCTGTTTGAACGGGAGGCGAAGGTCCTCCAAAACTTAGACCACCCGCGCATTCCTCGCTATCGGGATTATTTTGCGATCGATGATGGGGTCCTGTGGTCTGGGTTAGTTCAGGAGTATATTCCCGGTGCATCCCTTCAAGACTGGCTCGATCGCGGCAGGCGGTTCACAGAAGAAGAAGTGGAAGGGATAGCCACCGCCCTGTTGCATATCTTATGTTATCTGCATGAATTGAATCCTCCCGTCCTCCACCGGGACATTAAACCCAGCAATATTATATTAGGAGAAGACAACGAAATTTATCTAGTCGATTTCGGGGCCGCCCAGGACCGGAACCTCCTCACCCCTGGACGCAGCTTTACCGTCGTTGGCACTTATGGCTATACTCCGTTAGAACAATTTGGGGGACAAACGGTCCCCGCATCAGATTTATATGCCGTCGGTGCCACCTTAGTTCACTTACTCACCGGCGTACCCCCGGCAGACTTATTGCAGAAGAACTTGCAACTGGACTTTGGCGATCGCCTCAGTCCCAAATTCAGCCCCTATTTAATCAGTTGGCTGGAAACCCTGACGCAAACCCAGGTAGATAATCGCTATCCCACCGCAACCGAGGCGATCGCCGCCTTAGAAGGAGTCGCCACCCTCTCCCCAGACAACGCCCCCTTTTATCAACCGGACATCACCCCAATTCAACTCCGGAAAACTCCCCAAAAACTAGAAATCATCGTCCCCGAACCGGGCTTAAAAGTCGTAACCTGGGGGTTAAACCTCTGGCAACGGGGGTTAAACTTAATCGAGCGCACTGTCGCCTCCTTACGAGATAATCTCAGCACATCGGATATCATTGCCCAGGTGTTAGTCTATCTATTAATCGGCATTGGTTCGTTGTCTCTGTTCTCCTTGGTCCTGCAAGTGGTAACCGTCATTCTGCCCATCTTAATTCCCCTAGGGATGGTTGCCTGTTTGAGCGAGTATTTTGAACGAACCATCGTCTGTTTAGAACGCGATCGCAACACCTTTGAGATCCAGCAAAAACGGCTAGGATTTACCTATCGCCGACAACTCGGCGTCACCGCCCAGATTCAAACCGCCTCAATCTTCTACGACAATAAAAAATTTGTCATGGGAGTCACCCTCACCGCCGGACCCAGACCCGGATATTATCAACAATATGCCTTTGGAAATACTGGACGAAAACTCACCGAGGAAGAGTGTGCCTGGTTAGCCGAAGAAATCGAGGACTGGTTGGATCTCGAATAGGAAGACCATTGAAACAAGCTGGCTCGCATCAGGAATCGGTGATAGAATCATCCATTAATCGTTTCCTGTTGGGAGTCTAAACATGGCACTGAAATATACCAATCGTCGAGGTCAAACCTACGTTCTGCACCAAGGCACCACTAAAACCGGCAAGCCTAAGTATTATTTTTCCCTCAAGACTGAGGGAAATGTAATTGATTCAATTCCCGAGGGGTATGAAATTTATGAAAACCCCAATAGTCAAGTTTATTTGCGAAAAATTCAGCCCAAGGTGTTTAGCGATCGCGAATTAGAAACCGTGGAACAGGGGATTAAACGATACAGCAAAGTTAAGCACTTCATCATTGATGTTAAAGACAAAAGTATTATTATCTATCTTGCGGATGAAGATGTCCTCAACCTGCCAGCAATCTTCAGCCCATTCGGAGGGAAAGATAACTATTTAAAGCACTTAAAAACTCTTCTCACTTATACCCCCATGATGCGATTTCTCAGAAGGAAAGACTCGAAGAATTTCTGGGTACAACGGTGGTGCTTTCGCGGTTCAGTTGATGATTGGATTGATTTAGACGCAGGGGAAGATTTAGAAAGCCTGGTGAAAAAATATGCACACCATTTAGGTCAAGAGTCATTCTATGAACTGTACGGATTTTAGGGAAAATAGCCGCAGGTTTAGATACCGGAATCGGACGGAATTGAGCGGGAATCCCTTCCTCTGCCTAGAGTGCGTTGGCGAAGCCTTCCGAAGGAATCGCCTCTGCTGCTGAGTCTCTCTCTCCCGGGATATTTTTTCTGCGGTTCACAAGATTTTCACAACTTTAGGCTAGACTAGCTACTTAGAGTTAGCTATTTTGCCTCACTTGCCGTGAGTTTAGGACGCTGAAGTTAGGGCTTGTGGGGTAATCTAGCTAACTCCACCCCCTATTATCCCCAGTTCGGTCACTTTAGGACAAATTACCGATTTTGCGTCGTTTCAGGCAACGAGGAGTCAGGCTTTCAACCGGATTTGACTGCAAGAGGGATATAAAACCATTCCCATCCCTTTCCAACCCGAGCAAACTCCTCGGATCCGCCCCTAGCCCTCCTCGGAACTGTTCACCAGAACTGACCCATGAACCCTAGAGGCGATTCGCGAATCGCCTCTACAGATTTAGGGTTGGCTCTCCCCAAATGCGTAAGTCCTGTTCACAAAGGCAAAACCGTTGCACCCTCGTGAGTCCGATTATCTTAGGGAACTCCAAAAAATAAAATCTCCAAAACGTTCGTTCGTAGTG
>NZ_JAMXOT010000317.1 GCF_024220515.1 Oscillatoria sp. HE19RPO | reverse complement strand
TCGGTTAGAAACCCGGTTTCTCAGTCCTGGGTAGGGGGTCAGAAACCGGGTTTCTTGACAAAATTTCAGGCAAATAGCCACAATCTCGGTTAGAAACCCGGTTTCTCAGTCCTGGGTAGGGGGTCAGAAACCGGGTTTCTAGTCCTGAAGTTCTCCCCTATTTCCAAAGTAATCGTAAAATCCGCACTGCCATAGTAGAGTTGGAAGTGCAACCCCAGCCGTTAAAATGGAAATAGAAAAGAAGGGCGATCGCGTATCGGAACTGTTTGCCCCCGGTTGCCCCACGAATGAACATCTATAAAAATAGTGGGATAATTTTATGGCAGTTAAACTGCAACGACCTATTTTAATTGGCGGTTTGGGCTTATCATTTGGCCTATGGGCGATGGAAAGTTTGAATCACTCCTGGGGAGAAGCGGGGGAATTTGGGGTACTCGGCGCGATCGCCATCGGTGCCGGATTTTGGCTGTTCAAAAAACGGGAACCAGCAACCATCAAACCTATTGCCGCTGAATCAGTCACCGCAGAGATGCTGGAACAAGCCAAAAGCCAAGCGGAACTGGCGATCGCCAAAATCGAGGCAGAGGCAGGGGATGCCAAAATCATTGCTGACTTCAGAACTCGCCTAGGACAACTCTCACCGGATGCAACTCGGAATGCACTGCATCTGGCGATCGCCGGAGGTAAAAGTACCGGCAAAACCAAAGTCATGCAATGGTTACAGTCCAACTGGCAGTCTCAAACTGATAAAACCCTAACCTTTGCAGAAATTCCCGCCTTGTTTACCGTCAGAGATGCCGAGGAAGGGTTACCGTTACAAGCAACTGCGGCATGGAAACAGGCAATTGCTGCGGATTTGGTGGTATTTTTAACCAGTGGTGACTTAACCGACTCAGAATTTCAAGCCATCCAACAACTGACAATAGCAGCGGTCCCGGTTTTGGTTGCCTGGAATAAAAAAGACCAGACGTTACCGGAACAACAGGCGGGAATCTTGCAGCGTGCGATTGATCGCCTGGGATTGACATTAAATCCTGAAAATGTAGTGGCAATTTCGGTTGCACCCAATCCGGTGAAAGTGCGGCAGCATCAAAGTGATGGTACAACCATTGAGACAATGGAACAACCGTCACCGGAAGTGACTGCTTTGATGACGCGATTACAGGAGATGGTGGCACAAGAAAGCCAACAGTTTGTGATGGCGCAAAGTTACCGACAGGCAGTCGGATTAAAAGCGGAAGCACAACAGATATTAAACCAACTGCGTCGCGATCGCGCCATGCCAGTCATTGAGAAATATCAGTATATTTCCGCTGCGGCAACCTTTGCGAATCCAGTAGCAGCCTTAGATTTATTAGCCACAGGTGCGGTTACTACCCAATTAATTGTGGAATTAGGGGAGATTTATCAGCATCCCTTTTCCTTTGACCGAGAAAAGGCGATCGCTGCGGCAATGGGGGAACAACTGGTAAAACTGGGAGTGGTGGAACTGTCTACCCAAACCATTTCAGCCATCCTCAAAAGCAATGCTGTCACCTATGTTGCTGGGGGAGTCGTCCAAGGAATTAGCGCCGCCTATTTAACGCGGTTAGCGGGTTTGAGTCTGATTGAATACTTCCAGGCGCAAGACGTGAGTGCGGAGTCTGGGATTAATTTGGAACAACTGAGTGAAACCTTAAAAACTGTGTTCCAGCAGAATCAACGGATGGCATTTTTGCAAGGATTTGTCAAGCAGACTGTGACGCGATTCGTACCCGAATCGAAAAAGTCGGAAAGCCTCACTGCACAAGTGAAGGCTTTGCAGGAGAATAGAATAGCAGAGAGTGTAGCGATTCCGAACCTTGAGCCAAGCACCTAAGACCCCCAACCCCACCCCGACTTCTGCTGATTTGAATGGTTCAAATCGGCAGGATGTCCAGTATATGAACCGAGCCCGCGCCAGCATTCGGCAGGCGCAGTCGTTTTATTCGCAACATCGGCGATCGCGACAGCAGAGTATGGATGTCAAGCAGCTTGCCGCGATGCAGGCACAACTTGATAATCTGTCAGCTACCCTAGAAAGACTTGATGGCGGAATGATTCGCATTGCCGCTTTTGGGTTAGTCAGTCGGGGTAAATCCACGGTGTTAAATAGCTTGATGGGTCAGAGAATCCTGACAACGGGACCGATTCATGGAGTGACCCAATGGCCGCGATCGGTACAATGGGATGTCGGGGGGAATCTGGCGGTGGAGTTGATTGATACCCCCGGATTGGATGAGGTTGAGGGTCAAGTGCGATCGCAGATGGCGCGGAATATTGCTCGCGCTGCGGATTTGATTTTATTTGTGGTATCTGGGGATATTACCCGGACGGAATATGAGGCACTCTGTGAGTTGCGCCGGACTCAGAAGCCGTTGATTTTAGTGTTTAATAAGATAGATTTGTATCCGGAACAGGACCGGCAGGCGATTTATCGACAGTTACAGTATTTTGCCTCAGCGAAGCAGAAGCGGAAACAGGCAGCGGTGGAGAGTGAGGATGATTGGGTGGAAGCGGAGGAGACTCCGGGCGATCGCCTACCGCATCAAGAGGATATTGTCATGGTAGCAGCCGACCCGGCCCCGTTGCAAGTGAGAATTGAATGGCCCGATGGTCGGGTGTCTTACGAGTTGGAAACGCCACCCCCGCAGATTGAGGAATTGAAGAACAAGATTTTGCAGGTGGTGCAGGAACAAGGGCGATCGCTGTTGGCGATTAATGCCTTAGTGCAAGCGAAAGAGGCGCAGGAAGAGTTAGCGAAGGCGAGTATCAAATCGCGACAAGAACAGGCGGAGACGTTAATTTGGCGCTTTGCTCAGTATAAGGCAGCGGCGGTGGCGTTGAATCCGTTGGCGCTGTTTGATGTATTGGGGGGTGCGATCGCGGACTTGCTGTTAATTCGGGCATTGGCGCGGTTGTATGGATTGCCAATGACAGGATATGAGGCGGGTAAGTTATGGCAGCAAATCCTATTTAGTAGTGGCGGGGTACTGCTGAGTGAGTTGGCGAATGGACTGTTTATGGGATTTGGAAAGAGTGCAGCAGCAATTATCGGTGCATCGGGAGATGTCGGAGGGATGACTGGGTATGTTGGCGCGGCGATCGCGCAAGCATCTCTATCCGGATTTGGAACCTACAAAGTCGGACAAGCAGCACAAGTCTATTTAGAACAAGGCTGCACCTGGGGACCATTAGGCGCAAATACCGTCATTCACGATATTTTATCCCAAGTCGAACCCAACACCGTCTTATATCGCCTCCGAGAGGAATTGCAGCAACAATTAGAGGTAAAAAATTGAGAAATCCCGCACCCTGGAAGGGTGGGGCTACAAGGACGAAGCCCGCCTGCGCGGGCTAATTTTCAACGCCTATTAACAAGCCAATTTCAGATAATTTCGGCCCAATTCTAACTCCCCCCCTTAGCAAGGGGGGGCTGGGGG
>NZ_JAMXOT010000023.1 GCF_024220515.1 Oscillatoria sp. HE19RPO | reverse complement strand
CCAAAATCCTGCAATTTATCCCAAATGTAGCCAAGAAACCCGGTTTCTGACCCTGGGCAACCCCTAGAAACCGGGTTTCTGACCAAAATCCTGCAATTTATCCCAAATGTAGCCAAGAAACCCGGTTTCTGACCCTGGGCTGAATTTTTCAGTCCATGCCTCAATCCAACCGCCCGAGGGCCGCTTCACTGGTTGCTAACCACCGCGCCAAGCGCGTGGGGAGGGTTTCATTTAGGCGTAAGGCTGTTTCTTCGGTTCCCAGGGATTGGGCGTAGGCAGCGCTTAAAAATGGGGCGTAGGTCCGCGCTTCTGGTGTCTGCTGTTTGACAAATGCCAAGGTGACGCCGCGCAGTAATTGGCGGAGGTTTTCTGTCTGTTCCCCAGAGGGTTCGTCGGGTAAGGCGGTTTCTCGTTCTAACAGACTGGGGCGACTGGGGTCGGTGGTACTGAAATGGGTGGCCCCGATCGCCGTGAGTAGATATTTGGGGTCCCGCAGTTGGGTAAAGGGTCGCAATTGATGGTTGACTGCCGGGGTCCAGGAATCATCGCTGCTGGCGACAAGCAGAATTGGGATGTCGATTTTACCGAGTCCCTGGTCCCCGAAGAGGTTGCCGACGGAGGGATTGATGGCGACTGCCTGTTTAATCCGGCGATCGCGCAGGGTGATCCGATTACCGGGTAATTCCGTGGCGGCACATTGGGCTAAATCCGCAGGCGATCGGCCCAATTTTCGCCCGCTTTCACAAAACTCTCGTAATTCGTTTAAATTCAACTCACCCCCCGCTAACGCTAAAGTCGAATATCCCCCCAAAGAATGACCGATAACGAGGGTTTGTTCGGTGTTGAATTGACCGGCGAAAGAACCGGGTTGGCGGTTAATTTCTGCGAGTTCATCGAGGATGAAACTGACATCTTTGGGGACATCTAAAAAGACGGAAGCGGGAATCAGGTTGGTGGGGTCGAGGGTGAGGGGGAGGTTGGCGACGGATGCTTCATTGATATCGGGATGTTCGATGGAGACAACGGTGATGCCGTGGGATGCCAAATGTTGGGCTAAATATTCTAATAAGAAGCGATTGGATGCAAATCCATGAGAAATAACGGCCAGAGGTCCTTGGGGATTGTTACCGCTATAGATTTCGGTGGTAATCTCCCGGTTGCGCTGGCGATCGCGAAAGGTGAGGGTTTGTTGAGAAACCAGTTGGGAACCGGGTAAGGCGGGGTCAAAGCTGGCGAAAAAGGGTTCGGTTTCTAGTTCTAGGTCACTTTCTAACCTAGAACGCAAAATTTGCCCTTCTAAATAGGGCAGATTTAGACGGGATGCGACCCCAATGGCGGAGGTGGCATCAAAGACAATATTATCCCCAGGTAAGGCTTTTAAAATGCCTAATAAACTCAGACCATTGCCTTGGGTGGCAACGAGTTTAATGGCATCTTTAATTTGGTCAATGGTGCTATCAGGAACGAGTAATAAAATGGCGCGCACAAAGCGGTTGCCTTGGGGAGATTTGATGAGGCGATCCAGGGCGCGATCGCCAATATCGGGGTCAATCTCCACCCGTTGCGCTAATACTTCTTGCAATCCGGCAGGTAAAAAGGGACCTAGGGGGGCAAGATTGCCGGGAAGTTCGCCAGTTCTAGCATACTCTTCTAAATCAGAAATGGCGATCGAGCCTTGCCAGGGACCGAGACGAAAGGTCAAACTTTCAGCGGCAAGAGTGGCGACATTTGCACCGGAGGCGACTGCCAGCATAGCAGCAATCAGCGGTGCGATCGCCCGGTGATGCCACCGTCTAAACCGGCGATTAAGGCCAAAATTTCCCGAGAATTTTCCTGATGAATCCCAGCCGATTATTTGAGTACGTTTCACAACTTTTACCCTCTCCATTACGTGCGATCGACAATTGGGATTGAACCCCCCCAATCCACAGGTGTTCCCGACTCCATAACCCCAGTCTAACGTACAACACCCGATTCCCAAAAGGGTCCCCCTGTTGTGGCTGGTAATTCCTAACTTTTCAATCCCTATTTGAATGAATAATAAAATTGCAAATTTGCTGATTTTTAGCCATAATTATGTTAAAATAAGCATAAGCAAACCGGAGCAAAAACTCCTAAGTAGAGAGTGTTACCGTGCATTTCATCTAAGGAGTGCGAGCATCTTGCTCGCTTTCTAAAATAATAGCGAGCAAGATGCTCGCACTCCTTAATATCTGTTATTCCTGAGTTTAGGAACCGCTATATGTCCAATTCAACCCCGGATCAGCGCCCATGAGAACCGACACAATTTTTTATACCATATTTCAAAAATATCCCACCATCTTCTTTGAATTACTCCACCGTCCGATTCAAGAAGCCAGTGCCTATCAGTTTACCTCCATCGAAGTCAAACAATTGGCTTTTCGGATTGATGGAGTCTTCATACCCAACGAGGAGGAACCCAACCGACCCTTTTACCTGACCGAAGTACAATTTCAACCCGATGATGAGCTTTACTATCGGATTTTTGCCGAACTCTTTATCTACCTGCGCCAATACAAACCGGCAAATCCCTGGCAAGTCGTCATCATTTACCCCTATCGTCGCATTGAGCCCAAAGACCAGGTACAATTTCAGGAACTGCTCAACTGCGATCGGGTCACCCGCATCTACTTGGATGAACTCGAACCGGAAGAAGAAAGCACATTAGGTCTCGGAGTTGTTAAGCTAATCATAGAACCGGAAACGGCTGCGGTAGAAACAGCCAAACGCCTAATCGCCCAAGCCGCCACTGAACTCCCCAATCCCAACCACCAACGGGACCTCATCGAACTCATTGAAACCATCATTATTTACAAGTTAACCACAAAAACTCGAAAGGAGATAGCCGCCATGTTAGAACTAGGAAGTTGGAAAAACAATCGCTTCTATCAAGAAACCCTTGCCGAAGGTGAAATGCGGGCCAAAATTAAGGCTGTTAAACCTTTAATGCGTCAGGGATTAAGTTTAGAAGCTATTGCTGAATCGTTGGAGTTGCCACTAGATTTAGTTCGGGAATCTGCCGAAGATAGCAATAGTCAGGAAGATTAACCCCACTCAATGCCGGGAGAAATCCGTAGGTTGACATAAACCAATCCACCCCCTCAAATCCAGGACATCATTGAGGGGGTTTTATTCCAGATTTTAGGATGAGAGGAGATAGTGGCCATGTTAGAACTAGGAAGTTGGAAAGACAATCGCTTCTATCAAGAAAGCTTTGCCGAGGGCTGGATTGAAGGTTGGTTTGAAGGGTGGAAGGAAGGCCGGATTGAGTTGATAAAACTCTTGATTCGGAAAGGGGTCAGTTTAGAAGAAATTGCACAGACGGTAAAATTGCCGTTAGATTTAGTGGAGAAAGTCGCCCTGTTGACGAAGGGTAAGGAAGATTAAATCAATCATTTCATCACCGGCTGATGTTTTAATTGACGCCGGTGATGAGGTAACTAAATCCGGGTTCTCTTCAACTCTGGAGATCTGCCACATCCCACAACCGGACTACACCATCGTTACCTGCGGAGGCGAGATATTTGCCCTCCGGACTGAAGGCAATGCTACTCACCGAGGTGTGTCCACACAGTTGGCGTAGTTCCCTTCCAGTAGCTGCATCCCACAGCCGCACGGTATTATCTCCACTCCCAGAAGCGAGGAATTTGCCATTAGGACTGAAGGCAATGCTAAACACCGAGGAGGTATGTCCCTGAAATTGGCGCAGTTCCCTTCCCGTAGCCGTATCCCATAGCTCCACGATTTTATCTAAACTCCCACAAGCGAGGAATTTGCCATCAGGACTGAAGGCAATGCTATTTACGAAGCCGGTATCTCCCTGAAATTGGCGCAGTTCCCTTCCCGTAGCGGTATCCCACAGCCGCAGTGTGTGATCATTACTCTCAGAAGCGAGGAATTTGCCATCAGGACTAAAGGCAATGCTACTCCGCCAGTAGTAATATCCCTCAAGTTGGCGCAGTTGCGTTCCCTCCGCCACATCCCACAGCCGGAGTGTTTGATCTCCACTCCCAGAAGCGAGGAATTTGCCATTGGGACTGAAGGCAATGCTACTCACGACAGAGGTATGGCCATCAAATTGGCACAGTTGTTTTCCCGTAGCCGTATCCCACAGCCGCACAGTATTATCCCCACTCCCAGAAGCGAGGAATTGGCCATCGGGACTGAAGGCAATGTTAAACACCGAAGAGGTATGGCCATCAAATTGGCGCAGTTGTTTTCCCGTAGCCGTATCCCACAGCCGCACAGTATTATCCCCACTCCCAGAAGCGAGAAATTGGCCATCAGGACTGAAGGCAATGCTATTCACCCAGGTGGTATGTCCCTGAAATTGGCGAAGTTGCTTTCCCTCAGACACATCCCACAGCCGGAGCTTTTGATCTGCACTCCCAGAAGCGAGGAATTTCCCATCCGGACTGAAGGCAATGCTATTCACCGAAGAGGTATGTCTACAGAGTTGGTGCATTGCCCTTCCCTGAGCCACATCCCACAGCCAGAGTGTGTGATCATCACTCGCAGAAGCGAGGAATTTCCCATCCGGACTGAAGGCAATGCTCCTCACCGAGCCGGTATGTCCCTCAAATTCGTACAGTTGTGTTCCTTGAACAACATCCCACAGCAGCAGCACCGTATTATACCAATTATCATCCCCACTCCCAGAAGCGAGGAATTGGCCATCGGGACTGAAGGCAATGCTATTCACGAAAGCGGTAGAGGTATGTCCCTGAAATTGGCGTAGTTGTGTTCCCTGAGCGACATCCCATAGCCGCAGTGTGTCATCCTGACTCCCAGAAGCGAGGAATTTCCCATCCGGACTGAAGGCCAAGCTAACGACCCAGGCGGTATGTCCCCGAAATTGGCGTAGTTCCCTTCCCGTAGCGGTATCCCATAACCGCACGGTATTATCACCACTCCCAGAAGCGAGGAATTTCCCATCCGGACTGAAGGCCAAGCTAACGACCCAGTCGGTATGTCCGTGAATCTGACCCAGGAATTGCCCTGTTGTTAAATCCCAGAGGTAAATCGCTTGTCCGCACGCTAAAGCTAGCAGTTTTTGCTCCAGACTTACGGCCCCAGAATTAGCAGGGCAGTCTATTTCCCAGATTGCCTCACCACTGCTCAGGTTAAATAATGCCGCGCCACCGCCGGCACAGACAATCACCAATTCGTGATTCAACAGGATCACATTTCGGATTATTCCGCGCCCAAAACGCCGCACCATTCCCTCTGCTTGGAGTTGGGGCAAGATAAAATAGCCGCGCAGATCTACTGCGCCTTTGCCTGGAACTGACGCACTTGTTGGCCGGGGCTTTAAAATTGGGGGTGGAACCTGGAGTTTAGGTTGTGGGAGTTTTACAGAGGGTATATTCCCAGAGCTATTTACCTCAGATGCTGCCGTTTTCCACCACTCACTGATATTATTTGGTCGCTGATTTTTCTGTAGCGGTAAGGCGGAGGCGACTAAACTCTGCCAGGGTTCTTCTAATTGGGGTTCCCAGGGTTCTCCGATGAGGCGACTCAGGGCAGGGGGTGGTAGGGTCCCGGTGACCATTTGATGTAAGAGCATCCCCAGTTCAAAAATATCGCTTTCTGGCCCGATCGCCTGGTTGCCAATCAGTTCCGGTGGGGCGTAATCTGGGGTAAATGCTCGCGTACTCCGGGTTTGTCCAATGGTGGCGCTTTCTTGTTTAGCTGCCCCAAAATCAATTAAGACAATTCGCCCTTCCGGTGTCAGGAGGATATTATCCGGTTTGAGGTCGAGATGATAGACTCCGGCTTGATGAGTTGCCGCTAAAGCACTGACTAAAGGCGTGATGATTTCCCTAACTCGTTGCGGGTCTAATTTTTTTCCAGGCTGCTCGTCTAACTCTTGCCCTAATGTTTTCCCGCAGAGCAATTCCATCACCAGATAGGCGGTATTTCTTTCTTCAAATAAGTCTTGCACTCGCACTAAACTGGGATGATTTAGTTTGGCTAAAATCTGCCCTTCTCGCAAAAATCGGGTTAACCAACGCTGATACATTTCCGTTTTGTTTTGGGGAACGGTTAATCCCCCATTATTGCTGTGGCGATGGGCAAGTTCTTGGGGATAGTATTCTTTGATGGCAACAGGTTGTTCCAGGCCAATATGATGGGCGCGATAGGTAATCCCAAATCCGCCTCGTCCTAAAGCATATTCGATTTCGTAGGTGTTGGCTTTTAAGCGGGTCTGTTCCGGGAGGAGGTTTTGCTGGAGTGCGGGTAAGTGAGCGCCGCATTTTGGGCAGTATTGATTCGTTGACGGGATGCCTTCTGCATGACAGTTTAAACAACGCATGAGCCTATATGTCCACACCTACTCCGATTTTGATAATTTATCATAAAAGCGTGAGGAATTTAATAAATTTTTGTAACAGTTAAAAGGCGATAATTGTCAGGGTGCAATCGATCGCCTTTTAACACCCAATCCCGTTGTCCAAGACCTGAAATTAGCCCGCGCAGGCGGGCTTCGTCCGTATAGCCCCACCCTTCAGGGTGCGGGGGGTTTGTTGACCATTAAACGATGTTAATCTTCCTCAATAGCTGAGGATATTACTGTTGCCAAATCGATTAAAACTGCTGCGGAATCTGGCTGACCATTTTCTACCATCAGTTGGGCAACTTGGGCCAAGGTTTTGACAAAGCCTCGGTCCACTATCTCGGAGTTTTGATGTAAAATATGGGCAACTTCTTCTCCCGTGTCACACTTTAAGATTTCCTCAATGATTTGAAGATATGCCTGATTGCGCTCGCTGGACGCAGGGTTAGCTCTTTTCACAACTTCGACAAAAGCCTGTTCTAATTGCTCGGCTAATGTCCTTAAAAAACTCGCGGTATCTTCTTCCCCCTCTTCTTCGGCTTTCTCCGCTGCCTGGTTGAGAACGTAGACAAATTGAACATCGATTAAATGTTTATGTTTGCGGAGAATCTTGAGTTCTTCTCCTTCAGGACAATCTAATAATTTTTGAATGAGTTTGATATAAGCTCTGATCCGCTTGTCAGTCATCGGGTTATGTCAAAGATTTTACTTTTCTTATGGTACGTTAAAATTTACCGCAATTTAGAGAGATGTTGCCGAGAGGACCGGGAGGCGATCTCATCGGTGGTGGTTGAATGGGGGGAACGACTGAAGTCGTTACTACGAACATGAGAAGAGAACGACTGAAGTCGTTACTACGAACATGAGAGAAGAGAACGACTGAAGTCGTTACTACGAACTTATGAAGAAACGACTGAAGTCGTTACTACGAACTTATGAAGAAACGACTGAAGTCGTTACCCCATAGGGATTTCAGTCGGTTTTAACCGACTTGATTCTGTTAGGCGGGGGTTTAAACCCCCGCCGGGTATTGCAACCCCCCGCCGGGTGTTGCGACGGGTGCGGGCTTTCTCTAGGTTAATCAACGGAGAGGGGGAGATTCGAACTCCCGGAACCCTTGCGGATTCATCTGATTTCAAGTCAGACGCAATCGACCACTCTGCCACCTCTCCAGTGCGGTTCTGTTTTATCTTACCCCGAGTTGTCTGGAATTGAAAGAGTCAAGGGGGGAAAAAATCCAGTCGCCCTTAAGCGAGGGTGGCAACAGATTCCGGGTGTTGTTGATACAGGACTTCTTCCGAGGCGACTGCGAAATTTTGGTCCACCCAAACCAGGGAGGCGCGAGTCACGGTGTTTCCTTGTAATTCAACCAGGGAGAAGTTGCGTAATTGACCCTTTTCTGTAGGAACAATCCGGGGGACGCGGGCGGCATTTAGGTAAACGGTGCCATCGTTGGTGGTATGCAGGGATTTCCGCAACTGGGTTTGAGTGTGGCGGAGGCGGTGGTGCATATGTCCGAAGGTGACGAGGGGGATAGTTTTGCCCATTTTGCGGGTTTGGGCGATCGCATCGGCAAAATCCGGGTCCCCAAAGTCGCCTCCCAGGGGTTTCCAATCTTTGCCGCAGGGGTCTTCGGGGCGATCGCCTAACCCTTTGGGTCCATTATGTCCCAGAAAAATAATCGTATCGAAGCTGGCGCGTTTAACTGCTGCCATAATGCGATCGGTAGACTCGACAAAACTGCTGACATCACAGCGATCGCTATAAAAATCCGCATATTTCCATTCCGACCCTCCCCAGGTAAAGGGACGGGACCCCACCACCGTTAACCCAAACTCGGGAAAATCTAACTTGCCAAACCCCACATGAGTCTCGCCGAGGATATCCAATTGAGACTGAACCCAATCCTCACTCCGGCGATTATAAGGGCAAGTTTTGCGACCCCAGTCCGTCGCGGTGAACCAAGCGTCATGGTTTCCAAACGTCACCGCTTTAGGAATATCCAAGGCGGCGATCGCCCGGACAATGGGGACCGACTCATTGCCAAAATCCCCTACAAACAGCGCTAAATCAACCCCCAGTCGGGTTAGCGCTTCTCCATCGGCGGGTTCCCATTGTTCATGTACATCCCCAACAATGGCAATTTTAATCTGACTTTTCTGATAATTGTGTCCGAACATCCCTGTTTCTCTCGCTGCTCTTTATCTAGGATAGGCAATCTAGCGCCTGAATGCGAAGAAACTCCAGCCTTTAGCGGGTTCAAAATTAGGGATGAACCGTAAATCTGTTCTGTTGCCTCCTGTGGCAATTCCCCCTTACCCAGGTATTTTTTCGAGAAGAAGGAATCAATCTCTTTGCTGGGAAAGGCTTTCCGACTCCCCTGCCCTCGTCTAGGTATGAGTTACATATTTCTTAACCCGCTGACAACCGCAGTGCTAGTCTGGGTTAGCTGGATAATGCAAGATTTGCGGGAGCAGCGCTCATTCACGACAGTGTGAACTACCCGGGAAGTTACTTGATTATAAAATAGTAAGGGACCGGAAAATTTTAAATGTTTCCTGGGGTGCTCAGGTTGCACTAGAGAACGACTGAAGTCGTTACTACAAACATCGGGGTACCACTTGGAGTCTGGGGGTTTGGGGTTGGGTGGTTCGGGATTGGGGCGATCGGGTGCGAGTTATGTAAGTGGGCTATTAAAAACGATAGGCTAGAAATAAGATAAAGGCGTTCAGGCTAGTTTTTAGCTGAATCGGCTTTCGTTGATCATAGAATGAGTAGAAACTAAGAAATACAGATGGCGCAACAAAGCGAAGGGATCAAAATAGTCAGTGATAATCGCCAAGCCCGGTTTTTATATGAGATTCTGGAAAAATATGAAGCGGGGATTGAATTAAAAGGGACCGAGGTGAAATCGATTCGGGAAGGGAAGGTGAATATCCGAGATGGGTATGTCTTGTTTCGGGATGCGGAGGCGTGGCTGCTGAATGTGAATGTGTCGCCCTATCAGACGGCCAGTCTCTATTTTAACCATGAGCCGACCCGGAGTCGGAAGTTGTTGTTACACCGCGATCAAATCCGCAAGTTGATTGGTAAGGTGGAACAGAAAGGCTTGACAATGGTACCGACAAAGATGTATCTCAAGCGTGGTTTAGTTAAGGTAGAGATTGCTCTTGTCCGAGGCAAGCAACTCCACGATAAGCGAGCGGCGGTGAAAGAACGGGACCACAAGCGGGAGATAGAACGGGCGTTAAAGCAGTATTAGGGGTTCTAATACACTGCTTCCCACTCCCGGACTATCTACTGCAAAGGCGATTCGCAACTGATGACCCCCGCTCCGATGAGCGGGTTGAGGGTCTTCTATCGGGAATATCTGCGTTTGCGTCTGCGTGCGATTTCTTTGCGCTTACGCTTTTCTAGGGGAGTTTCAAAGTGACGCTGACGCTTCATGTCTGCATAAATTCCCTCTTTTGCTACTTGACGCTTAAAGCGGCGCAGTGCAGATTCGATCGCTTCATTTTCGCCGACAACGACTTGAGTCATCCGGTATCCTCCTGAGTATCAACAATAAGATGGGCGGGTGAAAAGTGCTCTACCCCAACTCGGGTAAGCTTGATATCCCAGTCACGGAAATAGCTGATGGGGGCGTTCCTCCCCTGTCGAGCCGTTTGCGAGGGTGGGGTTCACGATCGAAGGCTCGGAGAAAGGAGCACAAAGCCGCCCAATCGCGCTTTGTCCACAACTGGCTATCTGTTATGAATTGGCTTTAAAACCCGATAGTGTTTGTTGGCTTGTCTGTATCGCAACAAACACGACAATCAAACTTTATCTGCGAAATATATTTTAACACAGAATGCCTCGGGTTCAGGAAAAATCCTCGATCGCCAGTCTTGAGCCAAGGCGATCGCCGCCAGCGAAATTATGCTCTCCCCAAGGGTGAGTGCAAGCGGGCGATCGCCTCACGCATTCAGAGAAATCGGATTGTAGCATGAGAAGGGGGATTACTTTTTTCTGGATGTTGCGGTGATTAGGCAGAACCCTGGGGTTCTGTACAGCCTGAATCCGCTTCAGGAGGCTCATCGGACGGTTTAAAGGCAGGGTTGGGCAGGGAAAACGAGGCGGGCGGATGCTGGAGGGGGCAGTACGGATTCTTCACCAGGATAGCCCAGGGGAGGAGTCTTGGCCCTATCTAGGATTCGGGTCAATTCCCGTCAGGGTCTGGGATGAGGCGCTTCGGCTGGTTGCGCCAACCCAGGGGCGATCGCATCCCGGAACACAAGAGACGAGAGGGAGTCGCTTTAATAAAAAATATTAAAACAATGCCCCTATTGTCATCATTTCCGTTTAAAACTCGTAAAATTAATATAAATACTTGGGAGAGTAATCGGTAAGTAAATTGACCTGTAACGCCTAAGATAAAAGGCACCCGGGAAGAGAGTGGCCCTCGGGCTTCTTTACTGCAAAATTTTCATAGGAAGTAGTTAGCTCATGCATTTTAGTATTTAGGCGAACCACCGGGTCCGGATATCCCCGGTTACAATTACCATGCTAATCAAGGGGAGAAATCAGTAATGATTCGTAGAAAAATTAAGCGCAAGTCAGTGCCAATACTAGATCGAGAAAATTTATTAAATCGGATTGCTAGTCGGATTCGTCAATCTTTAGAATTAAATGAAATTTTAGAAACGACTGCCCGAGAAATTCGAGCTTTTTTAAATACCCATCGGGTCAAAATTTATCGATTTGAAGAAGATGGCAGCGGAGAGGTGATTGCGGAATCGATTCAAGGCGATCGCTTACCCTCTATGTTGGGGCTGCGTTTTCCCGCGACGGATATTCCCGAGAAAGCCCGAGAGTTATTTCTCAGGGCCCGTCAACGGGTGATCGTAGATGTGGCATCTGGACGCAAAACCACTGAAGAACTCGATTTTTCAGACAATGAAGAAAGTATCAGCCGAAGAGGTATCCGCTATTGGCCCGTAGACCCCTGTCATGCGGAATATCTGAAGAATATGGGGGTATCTTCTTCTTTAACCATTCCGATTCTCAACCAACATCATCTTTGGGGATTGTTGGTGTCCCATCATGCTAAACCTAGAAGATATTCAGAACGAGAAATTGAGATTGTCCAATTGCTGGTGGATCAAATGTCGATTGCGATCGCCCAATCCGAGTTATTAAATCGCACTCGTCACCAAGCTCGGGATGAATCGGTGATCAATAAAATCAGCGGATTGCTGCACTCACCTTTAGACCTCAAAAAAATTCGCCAAACTGTTCTAAAAGAAACCATTCTCGCCTTACGGGCAGATTCAGGCCGACTCTATATCAATCCAGAAATGACCGGAGCAGTAGCTCAAATCTATACTTATGGCGTTCAACCTAGTATTGCTTGGATTGAAGAAACGGACTGTTGGCAACAGTTAATTAATGGGAGTGAGCAGATTGCGCCTCCGCCGACCAATCCTGGGACGCATCAGAAGGAAAATCTCTCTCCCGCAGAACAGGCAATCATTGATACCTCCGGACTCGATTTACTCTCTAGTTTAAACGGAAATTGCGAATCCGAATCGCTCCCAAACTCTCTGGTTTATCTGCATAGTGTCAGTATTGGTAATCTTTATCAGACCCGAGCTTTTAGTCCCTTAGCCCCAGCTTTTAAAACGACTAAAATTCGCTCAATTTTGATTATTCCGTTAAAATATAATAAACAATATTTAGGGTGTTTGACCTTGTTTCGTAATGAAATTGAAACCGAAACTTTATGGGCGGGGCGAAATGATTTAGATGAGCGCAACCGGAGACCTAGGGCTTCCTTTGAAGCGTGGCGAGAAATTATCAAAGGACAAGCAAAAATTTGGAAAATCGAAGAAATTAAACTGGCTGAATCCGTGGGGACTCATCTTTATATGGCTGTGATGCAACGGCGGGTTGAAAATTTGATTCGTCACGAAGCCTCTCACGATCGCCTAACCGGATTAGCTAATCGTCTGCTCTTTAATGAACGTCTTTCTTTGGCCCTAGCAGATACCCAACACCGGGCGGAAATGCTGGGGGTAATTTTTCTGGATTTAGATGGATTTAAAACCATTAATGATACCCTCGGTCATGCCCTTGGAGATTTACTTCTCAAAATTGTCGCTGAACGGTTAAGTAATTCTCTGCCCGCAGAAGATATGCTGGCCCGTTGGGGTGGGGATGAGTTTACCCTTTTAATCAATCATTTGAGTTCCGCTGAGGATGTGACGGAAATTAGCAAAAAAATTTTAAAGTGTTTTGACGAACCCTTTCATTTGGAAGGCCAAGATTTTTATGTAAAAGCCAGCTTGGGAATTGCCCTAGCGCCTTATGATGGAGAAGATGTAGAAACGCTTTTGAAAAATGCCGATGCAGCTATGTATCGGGCCAAGCAACAAGGGCGAAACAACTATCAGCTTTACACCCCAGCGATCGGGACAAAAGCATTTGAAAGACTGGTTTTAGAAACCAGTTTGCACAAAGCTTTGGAACGGGAGGAGTTCCGGATGTATTATCAACCTCAAATTGATTTAAAAACCGGAAAAATTGTCAGTATGGAAGCGCTGATTCGTTGGCAGCATCCAGAATTGGGATTAGTTGCCCCAGGTGAATTTATTCCCCTGGCAGAAGAAACGGGTCTGATTTGTGCCATCGGGGCCTGGGCGATCGAAGCCGCTACCCGGCAAAATTACCAGTGGCAGTTAGCTGGACTTCCCCCGATTGGGATGGCGGTCAATTTATCGGCGCGTCAGTTTCACCAACAAAATTTACTGCAAGAAATCGCCAATATTTTAAGCAAAACCAAACTTTCTCCTTGCTATTTAGAGTTGGAAATTACCGAAAGCATTGCGATGGAGGATGTTGATTTAACGATTTCTCTCTTACATGGATTTCACGGTATGGGGATCGGTATTGCCTTGGATGATTTTGGCACGGGATATTCTTCTTTATCGTCCTTGAAGCATTTTCCTTTAGATAAATTAAAAATTGACCGTTCGTTTATTCAAGACGTCATCAATCAGCCCCATGATGCAGCTATTATTGAGGCCATCCTCACCCTGGGTCATGGTTTGAAATTAGAGGTAATCGCTGAAGGAGTGGAAACTTTAGAACAGTTGAATTTTTTGAAGTCCGTGAACTGCAATACGGCCCAAGGCTATTTATTTAGTAAGCCAGTTCCCGTAGAAATTGCCACGGAACTCTATAGACAGTCTACATTTTCCTTCCACCTGAGTTCATAGTTTCTCCAGAGAAAAATCCCCGTTCCGATCGCCAGAACTTCCCCCGGTTATCCCGGGGTGCGACCCGTCAAGTTGTTTATCCGGGCTTCCTTTGGGTGGCGATCGGCTCAATCTGTCAACCCATCGAGTTTAACCTTCCCTGTTTATGGCAAGTTGAGGTTTCTACCCTATAATATAAACAGCCTAAGCCCCCCAGGGGGATAGTTCGTCTTCTACTCTTGGCTGCACAGCCCAGTTGAATCGGTTTTAGCGCGTTACAGGTTCACCGCACTACCCCAGTGCCAACCTGCATGAATTCGGTTTAAATGATTCTTGAAAACAGAGAAACTTGGGCATTTTAGAGTCATGCAACCGGGGGATTTTTCTTCGCCCTAAAGTGTCACCAAATACTCTATCCTATAGGATTGAACGAAGATGGGTGAAAAATTTTATTTTCCAAAGCTTGATGCCATTCGGGGGGCAGCCTGTTTTTATATCCTAGTTCATAATTTCATTTACGGATTACATAGCCTAGACCTAGTTCCTGATTTTGTAAAATTAATATTTGCTGCGGGACAGGAAGCCGTCATTATCTTCTTTGTTTTAAGTGGATTTTTGGTCCGAATTTCTTTATGTCGTCACCCTGATTTATCTTTTCGGAATTATTTAATTAAGCGATTTAGAAGAATTTATTTTCCGTTCATCATCTCCATGTTGCTTTCTGTCTTCATTTTTGCGTGGAACGGAACGCTGGTTCAGAAACTCTCTGGGGTTGATATTATTGGTAATTTTCTGTTACTCCAAGATTTCGGGAGTGTTAAACCTGGCACTTGGTTTTACCCCTTTCTAGGGAACTTACCCCTCTGGTCATTATCCTATGAATGGTGGTTCTACATGATGTTTTATCCCCTGATTCATTGGGTTATAAATCCAAGTAAGCGGATTTACTATGTTCTCTTATTTTCAGCAGCTTCTTATGGAATTTATATATCATTACCCAATCAAATTTCTTTGATTTGTTCTTATTTTATTGTAGGTTGGGTGGGGGTGGAAATGGCAAACCTATTTTTAAAAGATAGGACATTTACGTTTCAAAATATGCGACCTATCTTACTTTCTTTGTTGGGAATGGTGCTAATTTCAGCTATTCCTTTGTTGGGTGAATCTGAATTTAAGCCCGGTTACTATCCTTTTTTAATGTTTCGGCACTTCTTAGCTGCTTTTCTCCTGCTGGCGGGCGGACTGTATTGGTATCGCCATAAACTGATTTACTTTAATCAAATCTTAGGCTACTTCTCCATTTTAGCTCCCATTTCTTATGGAATTTATATATTTAGTTATCCAATTTTAGTTCAATGGGGTTTAAATTCTAGTTTCCCGAAAAATTGGGTATTTTATGGATTAAACTTAATAATATTAATCGGCCTTGCCTATTTGACTGAGCGCAAGTGGCAACCGGCGATCGACCGATGGATTAATACCAAATCCGGTTGTTAAAGGTCTATTAAAACGAATTGTAGGGGCGCTTCGGGAAGCGCCTCTGTAACGGGCGCTTCCCGAAGCGCCCCTACAAATACAAACCTGCTCATTTTTATAAACCTGTTACAACCGGATTCCGTATAAATAGCCCGATCGCCCGTCTTGCCACCCCTCTCAAACTTTCCCCTAAAACCGACTTTTCAGCCAATCTAACCAACCGGAACCCCGGGGATTTAGCCTCGAAGGTGGCTGATTTGCCACCCATTGATTTAACTCTAAAGCCGTGGGAAACGGCACCGGACTACTATAACGCGATCGCAACGGTTTCGCTAACGCATTATCATCTTCCCGTAACCCTTCATAGAAAAAGAACACCTCTCCGGGAAGCCCACAAGCCCGATTGTAGTCGATCGCGCCTAACAAATATTCCGGACTAATCCGATATTTCCCTAACTTAATCAAAATCCCCGGCGAAATTCGTGGCAACTGTTCTGAAAAACAAGGGCTTTTCACCATCTGATTCACCACCCGTTGATAACTCTGAAAATCCCGGCGATAAATCTGGGGATGCATCAAATCCGTCAATCCTTGGTTTAGCCAGGTTTGAGAATCTTGCAGGTACTCATTCAAACACCAAGGATAAATATTAGGGGAAAGAGAAACCAACAAATTGGGATTAATCGCCTTAATTTCTTGATAGAGTTGCGATAAAAATTCCGTGAGTAAATCCGCACGCCACTGCAACCATTGGGCGTCTTGACAATTAGACGGGGGGTCGCACTGAAAGCTTTGGCGGTAAAGGTTCCGGGTAAACTCATCATACCCCCCTTCCCGGGGAAATGCCGGGAGGCGATCGTCACCTTGGATAC
Organism: Oscillatoria sp. HE19RPO; assembly: GCF_024220515.1. Taxonomy (GTDB): domain Bacteria; phylum Cyanobacteriota; class Cyanobacteriia; order Cyanobacteriales; family Laspinemataceae; genus Laspinema. Next base: position 2,963 of record NZ_JAMXOT010000023.1, on the reverse strand, counting down.
CAGCGACGGGGTAATTTTGGACCACTTCCAAAATTAACTGGAACAAGAAATTTTGCACCTCTGGGTGTAAGGCATTCATCCACTCAAACCCATTTTTATTGAGGAGATTTCCGGCTAGGTCCTTGGCCGCCCATTCCGGTTTTTTTTGCAGCAACATTCCCCCATTGGACTGATAGGAACTGGCGAATCCATATTCAAACCAGGGAATCACGGCAATCCCACATGAATTGGCCGCTTCGATGAGTTCAGCTAAGGGGTCTCGACCTTGATACAGGGGATCGATTTCTATACCCAAAGTCTCCCTTAACACTCGACTGGGATAGAGGGTTAATCCTTTGGTCCAAACGACGGGAAAAACCACATTAAATCCCGTCTCGGCGAGAAAGGCGACTGCTTCATTAATTCTTTCTTTGGATCGGAAGACTTGACTATCCGTAGTTGTCATCCAAACGCCGCGTATTTCCATGATATTTTGCTCAGGGGTGAGGCTGAAGGGGCTATCGATACAAAACCCCGTAGGCGGGTTTGAACCTACGGGGTTAGAAGGAATGCAGGAGGTTAATCCCGGGAGAATAATCTCTCCAAAAAACTGATCCTAAGCGATCGCTTTTTCTAAGTGGGGTTCGATGGGAGTTTCGGTCAGCAGTTCCTGATAAAGTTCGCCCAGTTGTGTGGCGACTCCATCCCAACTAAAGAGGTTTTCTACTCGTTGACGGGATGCTTCGGCGAGGCGATCGCCCCAGGTGGGATTGGACAGAATCCGGTCAATGGCTTCCGCAAATGCGGCATCATCCTGGGGTGGACAGAGTAAGCCCGTTTCTTCCCCTTTCACACTAAATTGTAATCCGCCCACATCGCTGGCAATGACTGGAGTGCGACTCGCCATTGCTTCGATCGCCACTAATCCAAAGGGTTCATAGTGACTGGGGACAACACAGATATCCGCTGCGGCGTAATACTGCGGTAGCAAATCATCGCCGATCCGTCCCGGGAACTGGGTAATCTGCCGTAAACCCAACTCATCCACGATCGCCTCAATGCGATCGCGCTCAATGCCATCACTCTGACCCGGACGGGAACCCCCGGCAATGATTAAACTCAGGTTGGCATTCTCTCGGGACTGCGATCGGGCGACGGCACGAACTAAGGTTTCGATACCCTTGCGTGAGTCAAACCGACCCACATATAGCACCACTTTTTTTTCCGGTCCAATTCCCAAAGCCGATCGCGCTTCGGGCTTTTGAATCGAACCAAAGCGGTGGATATCTGTGCCACAGGGAATAATCTGGATAGTCCCCTTCTGGGACACCAGAGTTCGGATATGTTCTTGTTCCTGGGGAGAGGTAGCGACAATTCGTTCGGCAGTTTCTAGGACCGCCTTCTCTACCCCTAGCCTCGTGGTGGCGATCGTCGGAATCGTGGTGATGGATTTATACTTCACAGCACCCAAGGAGTGGTAAACGTGGACTTGCTTAACCCCTTGTTGTTTCTTGAGTTCCATTCCCACCCAGGCCGAAAGCCAGTAATTGGTGTGAACTAATTTATATTCTATACCTGCTTGCTGTTGAAACTGAATCAACGCCTCAACAAACCTCGGTAAATACTCAAAAATCTCTTGCCGGGGGACGAAGGCTTCTGGGCCAGCCACTAAGCGAATGGTGCGGCAATTTGGTGCGTGTTCTACTACAGTGGGGTCTTCTGCATGAGCCTTGCGGGTAAACATATCAACTTGCCACCCTTGCTTGGCGAGTGCCTCACCGACTTGACGGACGTAAACGTTTTGTCCACCCGCCTCTTCTTTCCCGATTTCTACAGCGGGGTCGCCGTGAACTGAAATTAGGGCAATGTGTTTGTTAGCTTTTACGGCCATAGTTTTCTTTTCACCGGAATTCGACAACAGCACAAAGCAGTCCGACGCGATCGCCTGCTCGTGCCTTATTATTGAGAAGCAAGAATGTTGCAGCTTTCACCCGAATCTAGCCTTGACATTCCTAGGAAATGGGGTTTTCGATTCGCGATCGCGGGCATTATTTTGATCGCACTGGGTTAAGCAGCAACACCGCTTGTAACCTGATTACATCTCACGTTTTCCCTCCCGGGTTAACGTGAGAGAAAAATGGTCTGTCTTTGTCTTTGTAGACATACCATACTTTTAAGCGTCGATCAGGTTTCTGGCCTGAACAGTCTAATCTTCGCTCCTAGATAGGGTTGCTGTTCATCATGAAACCTGCTTGAGGGCTTGGACGAGTGGAGTCAGGTGACTCACTTTTGATTAGAAGTTTCAATAGTTTATCATCTTTAATAATATTTTTGGAAAATCTCCCCCATCAGTCTTGCTGGGTTGGACTTTCAGGGGACCTAACCGGCCAACAATTAATGGTTTTCACCACAGTTTCCCCAGTCTGGCCTGGTGCAGGGTACAGCATGGGGAAGGCCCCCCGGGTTTCTTGACCGGATTGTTACGGGCTGGGTCACAAAGCAAGGGCCAGAAAACGGGTTTCTGGTTCCCTTGCTGTGGGTTTCTTAACCCGGGTTCTTTCCTCAATCTGGGGCCTGGGTTCGGTTCTATCCAGTTTTTTTAAAAAAATTGCAAAATTCCTCGCTAAAGGTCTTTTCAGACCGAAAAAAACCTGCTATGATGTCTCAAGACACCTTGGAGAGGTGGCTGAGTGGTTGAAAGCGGCAGATTGCTAATCTGTTTTACGGTTTTAATCGTAACGAGGGTTCGAATCCCTCCCTCTCCGTTGTCAATCAACGAGACTCATGGGAGTAGAATTTAATCGCAGATTCGTTGAACATTTCTGGGTAATACGGTAAAATAAAGCGACTAGAGTCGGATGCAGTAATCATCCATTCCAGTTTGGAGCCTTTCTGCTTGCCTTTGAGACTTCCTTTCTTGGTTGCCGAGGTCGGCAAAAAATGAGGCTTTAAAGCTCCAGGTGAAGCATCCAATACAACTGAAG
>NZ_JAMXOT010000316.1 GCF_024220515.1 Oscillatoria sp. HE19RPO | reverse complement strand
CCTCCGGAGGGCCTGCGCATTGCGCCCCTACATTGAGGGGGCTACTCCGTTGATCCGTCATACGAACGAACGTTTTGGAGATTTTATTTTTTGGAGTTCCCTTAGTGCATTTCTCGTGACGTGGCTTTCTCGTGACGTGGCTGAAGCCGCGTCACGCACAATTGGCGGCTCTGCCGCCTGTACCTTTGATGAGGATTTGAAGCCGTGACAGGTACAATAGGCAGCTTAAACCCTTGCTTGGGGACTGGAGGCAGAGCCTCCAAAAGAGCGTGACGCGGCTTCAGCCACGTCACGAGGATAGAAGTGCTGGCTCCACCAACGCACTCCTCTCCCTCTAGGTAGAAATCCGGGTTAAAAGTTATAGCAACTGGGGGGTTGACATCGGGTTTGAGCTTTGTTAGGTTTAGTCTATCTAGGCATAAATTCAATTGACTCATCAATTCTAATCATCATGTTAAACCGCAGCCCCTTCTTTTATTTTTGGTTTATCTTGGTTCACCGGCAGTGAATCCATTTTGACATGGAAACCGCTGGTGAACCGCAGAAGCAACGCTGCGGTTTTTTGTTGGTTTGAAACACTCTCTCGTAAAGGAAAAAGGCGATCGCCATGACATCCCATCTCCCTAACTGGTTTTTTGGCTTCTACTTTTGGCTCAGAAAGAGTTCTGGGTAGGTTTTGTCATGATGCCAAATCGCCTCCGCCCGGAACTTTGAACAGGTTCCGGGCTTTTTTATCGTCCATCTTGATTATTTGTAGATTATTTGTACAAAAGGAGTAATTCCATGAAAAACGCCAAACTCGTCAGCAAATCTCATCCCACGCAACAAACCGCCATCTCCATTGGCGATCGCACCACTATCGGGGGCCAAGACTTATTAATTATCGGCGGTCCCTGTGCTGTGGAGAGTCTCGAACAAATGGAAACCGTTGCCCGTCACCTCGCCCATGCACCCGTCCAACTGTTACGTGGTGGCGTCTTCAAACCCCGCACCTCCCCTTACTCGTTTCAAGGCATGGGAGAGGCGGGGTTAACTATTTTATCCGCAGTGCGTCAGCGCTATGGGATTCCCGTGGTGACGGAGGTGATGTCAATTAATCAAATTGAAAGCATTGTCGCCCACGCGGATCTGTTACAAGTAGGCAGTCGGAATATGCAAAATTTCGACTTGCTCAAAGCATTAGGGGAAGCGGGTAAACCTGTGTTGTTGAAGCGGGGACTGGCAGCGACTCTGGAAGAATTTGTGTTCGCCGCAGAATATATCATGTCTCATGGGAATCCCGATGTGATTCTCTGTGAACGGGGGATCCGCAGTTTCGATTCGTTCACAAGGAATATTTTGGATTTGGGGGCAGTGGTGGCCCTGAAACAGATTACCCATTTGCCGGTGATGGTGGACCCGTCTCATGCGGCAGGGAAGCGAGAATTGGTGGCAGGATTGGCAAGGGCAGCAGTGGCAGCAGGGGCCGATGGGTTGATTATTGAGTGTCATCCAGAACCGGAACAGTCGGTTTCCGATGCCAGACAGGCGCTGTCTCTTCCCGAAATGGTCGAGTTGGTGCAAAGTTTGGGTCCCGTGGCAGCAGCAGTAGGGCGTCGAGTGCGTGAGGGGGAACCTCTGCGGGAATTATCAGCCGCTTAATCGGATTAATCGGAGTGGGAGACTCGGAGGGGTTGAGGGTGGGGAAATCCGAGTCTCCCGCTTCTACAGGAAAACGCCCGTTAGAGGGCTAACTTGCCGCGCCGGATGAATTGTGGATACAATAACAGCATCTGGGTGAATTACAAGGCCGGGGTGTCTTGACCCTAAAGGTTTATGCTCCGGAGGAGTGAGCGATCGCGCAGGTATTCCAACTAGAGGAAAATCTCAAACTAACAATCCCGGGATTGAGGAAGCGTCCAACTGCAAGAGTTCACCCGTATGAGATCGATAATCTGGCTGATTCCCAGGGAGACGAGTCTGAATCCCTTGATGCGTCGATCCGTTTCCCGAGGAGATCCGTTGAAGAATCCCCCCGCGCTATTTTGGGGTTTGACTGTCACCTAATTGCTAATTGTGAATCATTGATATAGCCACTAAAAACCCCCCCTTATGACTGAGATATTTGGAGACTTCATTGAGGATTTGCCCAAGGGAACGGAATATTTAATTTTGGGATTTTCTCCCGCTTCGATTCCCCTCAAGCAGCGGTGGCGAAACAATGGATTATCCGCCGATTTTCTGGCCGACTATTTAACGACATTTTTTCCCAGTAGTGAGGAAACCGCTTCACATCTGAATAAAAAAGCAGAAATCCAATCTGCAGTCAGCTATATTGCCAATGAACTCCTAGAAAATGCCATGAAGTTTAGTGTGGAGACACAGGGATACCCGATTAGTATTCAACTCCACTTAAATTCTGAAAGAATTATTTTTGTGACTACTAATAGTATTTGTCGGGAAAAAATGGGGGATTTTCAGGCATTTTTAATCCAGTTAAGCACCGAGGACCCCCTAAAACTCTACATGGACCGACTGGAAAAAAATGCCCTAGAAGATATAAACACAGCATCGGGACTGGGTTTTCTGACCATGATTATCGACTATGGCGCTAAGATCGGTTGGAAATTTCAGGAGATGAACGGGGAGAAAAAAGCGATCGCCGTAACCACAATGGTACAGATCTTATTATAGACTCATTAATATCGCGATACTCGGACCCCCTATCCGATTTTATTCTTTGATGGGTGGGAAAGTTGTTCTAGAGAGCGCGGCACAAGTACCCAGAGGCGCTAACTGCTCTCAGGGCCATTGTTATCAATGAACTGAAGGGGTAATTCTACTGAACACTATCCCGGTATTGTCCCTTACCATGAACTAGGGAGAAATTCTGCGCGCATCGGTCAGAGTCGGTGAGTGCATCGACTAAAACCGGAAAAAAGCGAGAGAGGAGGCAATCCAATCTGGGCAAACTACGGTTAGGATCGGCAAGCTGACCCTCCTACTCTTTATACCCTTAAGCCGAGATCCCTTATTAACGACTGACTACTGATGATGGAAATTAAGACTGACGATTATCGCCTGTGGTATGAAAACGAAACCTCGACACTAAACTGCCAGGGTTCCCTGCGGTTGAATGGTATGGATGAATATGATCCCATTATCCAACTCCTCGAAAGTGCGATCGAGCAAGAACCGGAGACGATGATTCTCAATCTCAAGGGCCTAGAATTTTTAAATAGCTCGGGGATCAACGTCCTCTCCAAGTTTGTGATCAAAGTCCGGCAGAAAAGGAATGTGAATCTGATTGTCAAAGGTTCTAAGAACCTGCTGTGGCAGGGGAAATCATTGAAGAACTTACAACGACTAATGCCGTCTTTAAAACTGGAATGGGAATAGGGAGGGATCCCGGGGAGTGGGTTGTCGTCAGGAGCATGACACCCTTCGCCATTCCGTCTGCGAGAGGGGACTGCTCTAGCAAGGGTAGCTCAAGGGTCAAAGCGGCTGATTGCCCTCAGTTGAATCCCTGGCCCTCTTTCAAGTCTTCACAACTACTGTTAAGCGGCCCTCAACCGGAGCTTTAACACTAGAACTTTTATAAGACTTGAACAAGGCGAGGACAACGGGATAAAAGCGGCAAATATCACGCGATCGCCAAAGGAAGAGATTTAAGTCTATGTGGGAAGAGACAGTAACAAGAGAACAGCTCCTTTTGGAGGTCCAGACCCTGCGCCGGGATGTGGAAATGCTCAAGCAGGAAAAAAATGACCTGGAGATCCTACTGGAGAATACCACGGAACACTGCGATAATATTGAAGCCGAGCTATTAAAAGCCAAAGAGGTCGCAGAAGTGGCCAGCCGTGCTAAAAGCGAGTTTTTAGCCAATATGAGCCATGAACTGCGAACCCCTTTAAATGGGATTTTAGGCTATGCCCAACTGATGTTGGAAGAAGAAGAAGACCTCACGGAACAACAACGACTCGACCTGACTAAAATTTATCAATGTGGTGAACATCTTCTAACTTTAATTGCCGATATCCTAGATATTGCCAAAATCGAAGCTTGCCGATTAGAAATCGATGCCCAAGAATTTAACTTTCCCCTCTTCCTTAAGGGAATTTGCGATTTATTTGATATGCGCTCTAAACAAAAGGGGATCGAGTTTACTTATGAGCGGGTTACCCCCTTACCCCGTGGCATTTATACGGATCAGAAACGATTGCGGCAAATTTTAATTAATTTATTGGGTAATGCCGTTAAGTTTACCGATTCCGGTTGGGTTGCCTTTAAAGTGGGCTATGCGGTGAATGGTCAGTGGTGTCATAGCGATCGCCTCCCCGGTTGCCCCCCCCTCCCCAGTACCCAGGGGACAACTGAGGAACTCCAGGCAGAATCGCAAAACAGCAGTCATCTGGCCCCCCAAAAAATTCGCTTTGAAATTCAAGATACAGGCATCGGCATTCCCGAGGAAATGATCAACGAAATTTTCCTCCCCTTCCATCAAGTTGGAGATAAAAGCCGGATGGCAGAAGGCACCGGACTCGGACTCGCGATTAGTAAAAAATTAGTGGAAATGATGGGAGGAGAACTCCATGTCATCAGTCACCTAGGGGAAGGGAGTCTCTTTTGGATGGAGTTGGAGTTGCAAGAGCTTCCCGAATGGTCAGATCATAGCAACTCCTTACCTTTAAGAATCGGAAATTAACCCTAAAAACCACAAAGGAAAGGGGAAACCCGATGCTTTTTTTTACCCAAAAACGGCGGGACGACTGCTGGAGAGGATGGAATGTAAATTGACCACCTGACCAATCACTGCGATCGCCGGGGCCTCAAATCCACTCTCTTCAACCCGTTGGACAATGGTTTCTAATGTACCAATCAGTTCTTCTTGATCCGGGCGGGTCCCCCAGCGAATTAAGGCGATCGGGGTCTCTGGACTCAGCCCTGCATTCAGCAGTTCCTGGGTAATATAGGGTAAATTATGCACCCCCATATAAACGGCGATGGTTTCCGAACCTTGGGCGATCGCCTGCCAATTCACCTGGGGTCGATATTTCCCCACCGTCTCATGTCCCGTGACAAACGTCACCGAAGAACTATATCCCCGATGAGTCAGGGGAATTCCCGCATAAGCAGGGGCCGCAATTCCCGAGGTCACTCCCGGGACCACCTCCACCGCCACCCCAGCGGCAATTAAATCCTCCATCTCTTCCCCACCGCGCCCAAATACAAACGGATCCCCGCCTTTTAACCGCACCACAACCGCATGAATCTGCGCCTGTTCGATTAAAATTTGGGTCGTCTCATCTTGCTTCAACGAATGCCGTCCCCGGCGTTTTCCGGCATTAATTTGTTCCGCATGAGGATTAATCAGGGCGAGAATTTGCGGACTGACTAACGCATCATAAATCACCACATCCGCACATTCTAAAAGGGTTTTGCCCTTAATCGTCAGCAAACCCGGGTCTCCCGGTCCTGCCCCAACTAAATAAACTTTCCCCAATGTTCTTGCCTGTGGTCCGCTTGAGTTTGCAGATTGTACTACCATATTGACTCAACTTTAATCCTTGACTTTAGTTGCTGTAACTCGGTCCGATTAACCTAGGTTTATTGCGTTAAAATGTATCAATAATATCTAAAAAAGATTTGGGTTATGGAATTCCAGACCCATTTCTGATTTCTAGTTTAGGCTATTTGTAATCTTGATGACAATTCGTATCTTTGATTACCAGAATGAATTTTAAATGATAGGATTACATTTAGATTATGCGATTTTTGCATGATTGGGAAGGGAACCACGGATTTCACGGATTTTCACGGAGTTGGAGGAGGGGAATGGATGGATTTTGAGGCATTTTTTACGGTGCACTGTAATCTGCCTAGGGAAGGGCCGGGAAGTGATGAGGCGACGCGGGAGGCGCTTCGCCGGTTGCCTCCATTGCCGCGATCGCCTCGGGTTTTGGACCTGGGGTGTGGTCCCGGACGGCAGAGTTTGGTGTTGGCGCAGGAGTTGAATGCGGCAGTGACTGCGGTGGATTTGCATGAACCGTTTTTGCAGCAGTTAGAAGAGTCGGCGAGACAAGCGGGACTGGGCGATCGCATCACGATTCGACAAGCAGATATGGGGGCCTTAGAGGACCCTCCAGGCAGTTTTGACCTGATTTGGTCAGAAGGGGCCATCTATCTCCTGGGATTTGCGAATGGATTGCGCCTATGGCGTCCCCTGTTGCGGGACGGTGGACTGCTGGGGGTGAGTGAATGTACTTGGATTCAGGACAATCCGCCTCGGGAAGTCAGGGAATTTTGGCAAGCAGAATATCCAGAAATGATGACAATTGAAGACAATCTTAAAACAGCAACGGAGGCCGGGTATGAGGTGTTGGATACCTTTATTTTACCGAGATCGGCCTGGTGGGATGAATATCTAACGCCAGTTAGCGATCGCGTTCAGCAGTTACGCGCCTCGGGCAATCTCACCCCGGCATTATCCCAAGTCCTCGCCGAAACTGAACGAGAAATCGACATCTGCGATCGGTATGGCGAGTTTTTTAGTTACGTCTTTTATCTCATGAAAAAACCATAATAGCGGTTTCCAAACTCATAAGGTACAGATGCTATTCAGGAGTGCGAGCATCTTGCTCGCTAGAATAAATAACGAGCAAGATGCTCGCACTCCAAAACATTAATTTAGAGGTTGAATAGCTTAGTTCGTAGTAACGACTTCAGTCGTTCTCTTCTATTGTTCGTAGTAACGACTTCAGTCGTACTCTTGATGTTCGTAGTAACGACTTCAGTCGTTATCCCCAAAAGAGCCCACTACCCCCTAATCATCGCACTTGCAAAGTCCGCAACCGATTCAGGGCCGCAGCGAGTTCCAGAGGACGAAACCGCACTAAATCCCCTTCCGGAAACCGAGTTAACACATCTAATCCTTGCTGATCAATATCCGCCATCACCCGATCGAGAATTTCCCGCAACGATCGCCTGCCATCCATGTAGCGGTCCTTCCCATACACCATTGCCGCCGCGATCGCCCGTAACTGTCCCGGGTCCACAATTTGCTCAACCGCAGTTAAATCAATATCTTCCATACCAAAACGCACTTCATCCACATCGCGCACCTTCAGACGCACATCCCGTTTCCCGGAACTCGGGTCCAGACTGTTGGGGATGGGGACACGGTTGGCAGTCGCCCCGAACTCTTGTCCCCCTTCCGATTGCCGACCCGTGGCATATTCCGCAGCGACTGCCTTGGCGCGATCGGTGACATCGTAGGCGACAAAATTATCCATTGCCACAGCGCGATCGGCCACATCAAAATAATCGCCACTGCCTCCCATGACTAAAATGGTCGAGACTCCCAGGGTCGTCAGGGATTTAATTTTATCAATAAACGGCGTAATCGGTTCCTTTTCTTTGGCAATTAACGCTTGCATCCGGCGATCGCGAATCATGAAATTAGTCGCTGCTGTATCTTCATCGACTAATAACACCGTGGTTCCTGCTTCCAATGCTTCCATAATATTAGCCGCTTGGGAGGTACTGCCGCTGGCATTTGCCGTAGAAAACTGTTGGGTAGAACGACCTTGGGGTAAATGATTGATAAAGGGTGAAATATCGACGCCGACGACGCTGCGACCATCTTCTGCCCGAATTTTCATCGCCCCGGGATCGGTGACGACAAATTCGCGTCCATCGCCGGGAATGTGATTATAAACGCCTAATTCGATCGCCCGCAGTAAGGTAGATTTGCCATGATAACCGCCTCCGACAATTAGGGTAATGCCCGTGGGAATTCCCATGCCGATAATTTTACCGCGATTGGGACAATCAAATTCCACCTGTAATGACTTAGGAGAGACAAAGGGAATTGCTTCCGTAGCACTTAACGGGCGATCGTCTACCCCACTGCGTCGGGGTAAAATGGCACCATTGGCAATAAAGGCGATTAAATTCTGGTCTGGGAGGCGATCGCGCAACCAGTCGGCATCTTCTATGGTTTCCACCTGTTCGCGAATTTTCGATGCATTCAGATTGCGATAAAACAGCGCCTTTTCTACAATTCGAGGAATATCATCGCAGAGCATTTCGGCGGCCAAATGCCCCAAAATCCGCCGTCCTTGGGCAGGAAGTCCGACCGTGAAGCGAATTTCTACCCAATCTGAATTGATGAAAGCACAAGTGCGTTCTAGGACCTCTTGGGTCACTCGGGCGATCGCAATTTGACCACTTTTCCCCGTCCCTCGTCGAGTAGAAACCTGCCTTGCCGCCTGAGAAAACTCCCGAGTGAGATAATCCCCCAGGGCAATATTTCGACTGGCAGACTGATATAATTCTCCAGGAAAACCCGCCACCGATTGAGGCACACGCACCGAAAGTTTACTCGGTGAAGCAAACGGATCTCCCTGAACATAATCGATAGACAGCGTAAAATCCGGGAATTCGTAGCGACCCTGGATATCTTTATACGCCTTATAACTTCGACCATCCAATTGACTTAACCGCTCACGTAACCGTTGATATTGCATGATTGTCCAAAAAAAGATAACCCCTAGTTAGAGCAATGAATTTCGGCCACTCCGAAATTTACCCTACCAGGTGACAATTATCCCACACTACGAACCCTTAATTCAAAATCCAGTTCAACGTCACAACTTCAGTCTTTATCCAGATTGTTCAACGTCACAACTTCAGTCGTTATCCTCTTTTGTTCAACGTCCCGACTTCAGTCGTTCTCTTGTCTTTGTTCAACGTCCCGACTTCAGTCGTTATCCGGATTGTTCAACGTCACAACTTCAGTCGTTATCTCCACTTATTCTCACCACCAATCCATCAATTTCCAATCTCCCTAACCCCGATTAATACGTTCTAATTCCCAAGAAAATCGAAAGGGCGCATAACTTGCGCCCCCACTCATTCAAGAATTTATGATTTGTAATATCCTTAAAAACGGCTAATTGAGTTGACCCTATCCTAACTTGAGAAAAACTGAGCGCTTCCCATCTTAGTCTGGTCATGATGGGGGTATAAATGACAAAATCCGGTGAATTACGCCACCTCTTGATGACCGATCGCCCGGTCGATGAAACGCTTCCCCGCAGCGATCGCCACCTCGGGAGTGGGATAGGGTTTCATATCGCTGAGGACCTCGGTTTCCGAGGCAAGGCACAGGGGACGGTATCCATCAGTTCCGGGAAAGACCAAAATGGTCCAATCCCGATAGTTGACCTGATGGGGTTTTGCCGTTTGCAAGTCCCGATTTGGGTTCATGATTGCCCTTCCTTTTTAATAAACCGTCTTAACATACAGGACATTATCCAGAGATTCCGTCACCGAACAAACAACCGGACCCCCGGACTCCCGGACAGAAGACCCAGGAATGCCAGTTTAAGGGTTTTTTCTTCCAAGAATTTCCCTCCAGGAAATTCGCCAGGGTTCTGGATCTGAGCAGATACTGTCTCATCTCGTCTGATACCCAATCCGGTTGTTAAAAGTCTGTAAAAACCCGCAGGCTGAAGCCCGGAGGCTATACGGACGAAGCCCGCCTGCGCGGGCTAAAAGCGAAAACTGACTTTTAACAACCGGATTTGGGATCATACCAAATCCGGTTGTTAAAAGTCGATTTTCATCGATCAGCCTGCGGAGGCAGGCTTCGTCTGTGTAGCCCCAGGCTTCAGCCTGCGGGTTTTTACCTCATACTGATGCTCTATGCCTGTTGGATCCGGCAGATGGCGCGTCGTTATAATAAGGAAGGCAACGCCGGACTGGGCGATCGCCGTCATGAGAATCCGGGTGTCAAACCCTTGCTGTCTCCCCAACCGGAAACCGAATTATGGGAAGCACTCCAAGGCCCTCCTCCCAATGGGAGATTGTAGAATAGTCGCACCGTTGCAGATTGGATAGGGGAAGGGATTGCCCGTCCGGTGGTCGTGCAACGGGGATGGGACTACCGCCAACCGATGGAAGCAAGATTGGTGACGGCGGGGACTCTCAACGGATCAGACCGCCTCATGGACTCCCAGACCCATCCCACTCAAAAATAGTCCAATTCCGAGTAGAATCTTTGCGGGGTTAGGAGTCAGGAGACTGGCCAGTTAAATTAACTAGGATGCCAACCTCTCTAGGTCCTGCGCTGCCACTTTCCCTCTGTGATTACCTACTGTGTACACTCATGTCTGCAAATTCTTCTGGGCAACATCCGCCGGTCCCTTGGCATACATTCGACATTGATACGACCCTGGAAAAACTCCAGGTTGATCCCACGACGGGTTTAACTGCTGCGGAGGCATCGGAACGCTTGCAGCAATATGGCCCCAATGAACTGGAAGAAACTGCGGGTCGCAGTCCCTGGATTATTTTATTCGATCAGTTCAAAAACATTATGTTGTTGATGCTGATTGCGGTGGCCTTTATTTCAGGGTTTTTGTCCCTGCAGCAGGGGGAGTTTCCCAAGGATGCGGTGGCGATTATGCTGATCGTGATTCTGAATGGGGTATTGGGCTATCTTCAGGAAACCAAGGCGGAAAAAGCTCTCGCTGCGTTGAAAAGTATGGCCTCTCCCCAGGTCCGAGTTCTGCGGGATGGCAAACTGCTGGAAGTCGCTTCAACGGATCTGGTCCCGGGAGATATTATGTTTTTGGAAGCGGGGGTGCAGGTGGCCGCTGATGGCAGACTCTTAGAAGAGTCTAACCTGCAAGTGCGCGAGTCCGCTTTGACGGGGGAGGCGCATTCGGTGGAAAAGGATGCGCCGATCGATCTGCCGGAGAATACATCCCTGGGCGATCGCGTGAATTTGGTCTTTTGTGGCACGGAAGTGGTCAAGGGACGGGCCAAGGCGATCGTGACTGGGACCGGAATGCGGACGGAACTGGGCAAAATTGCCACGATGATTCAGGGGGTGGAAAGTGAAGATACTCCCCTGCAACAACGGATGACCCAACTCGGGAATGTGTTGGTCACCGGGTCCTTAATTCTCGTGGCGATCGTGGTGATTGGGGGGACCCTGGTCCAGGGAATGTCCGCATTTAATCATCTGTTAGAAATTTCCCTGAGTATGGCGGTGGCGATCGTCCCGGAGGGGTTACCGGCAGTGATTACGGTGACTCTGGCCCTGGGGACCCAACGCATGGTTAAGCGTCACGCCTTGATTCGCAAACTGCCTGCGGTGGAAACCCTGGGGAGTGTCACAACAATTTGCTCAGATAAAACCGGCACGTTAACTCAAAATAAAATGGTGGTCCAAGGGGTGGAAACTCCCAGTCACAGCTTGAGAGTGACGGGAGAAGGATATGAACCCACGGGCGATTTTTTAGGGGCAGATGAGACAAAAATTGGGGTGGGTGAGTTGGGGGAGTATCCCGAACTGGAAACCCTGCTGTTGAGTTGTGTGCAGTGCAATGATGCAGTGTTGCAGTATGAAAATAATGACTGGGCAATTGTGGGGGACCCGACGGAAGGGGCTTTACTGGTTCTAGCGGGTAAGTTGGAATTCACCGGCGATCGCCTCTCTCCCCAACTGCCTCGAATCAGTGAGTTTCCCTTCTCCTCGGAACGCAAACGGATGAGTGTCATCTGTGAAGTTTCCAATCCCGAATCTGAGGTAATTACTCAGGATTCAACCCCATTTGTGATGTTTACCAAGGGGTCTCCAGAATTAACCTTAAACTGTTGTAGCCAAGTTCTCATCGGTAACCAGATTCAACCCATTTCTGAGGCCCAAAGACAGCAGGTTTTAGACCAGAATAATGATTTAGCCGCTAGGGGGTTGCGCGTTCTGGGGTTTGCTTATAAACCGTTAAGGGAAGAACCGCCCGAGGGTTCGGAAGACCAGACAGAACAGGATTTAGTCTGGTTGGGAATGGTGGGAATGTTAGATGCACCCAGACCGGAAGTGCGTGAGGCGGTGGTGAAATGTCGCAAGGCAGGGATTCGTCCGATTATGATTACGGGGGATCATCAACTCACGGCGATCGCCATTGCCCAGGATTTGGGAATTGCTCAAGAAGGCGATCGGGTTCTCATCGGTCAAGAGTTGGAAGGAATGCCCCAGGAGGAGTTAGAACGAGAGGTGGATCGCGTCAGTGTATATGCCCGAGTCTCTCCGGAACATAAGCTCAGAATCGTCCAAGCGTTGCAAAAACGGGGTAAATTTGTCGCTATGACCGGGGACGGGGTAAACGATGCACCGGCCCTCAAACAAGCGGATATCGGGATTGCAATGGGGATTACGGGAACCGATGTGAGCAAAGAGGCCAGCGATATGGTCCTGCTGGATGATAATTTTGCCACCATTGTCGCCGCGACGGAAGAAGGGCGGGTGGTTTATACCAATATTCGCCGGTTTATTAAATACATTCTCGGGTCTAATATTGGAGAACTGCTGACGATCGCTGCTGCACCCCTGTTGGGATTACCCGGCGTTCCCCTCACGCCGTTACAAATTCTCTGGATGAATCTGGTTACTGATGGGTTTCCCGCTTTAGCATTGGCAGTCGAACCCCCAGAACCGGATGTGATGAATCGTCCCCCTTTTAGTCCTCGGGAGAATATTTTTGCTCGGGGGTTGGGGTTGTATATGGTGCGCATTGGGATTGTTTTTGCAATTATTTCCATTGCCTTAATGATGGTAGCCTATTCCTACACACACACCGTTGTTGGTGAAGGACTCTCTCCGGACCGTTGGAAAACGATGGTGTTCACAACCTTGTGTATTGCTCAAATGGGTCATGCGATCGCGGTTCGATCCAATACTCAGCTAACGATTCAATTAAATCCGTTCTCGAATCCGTTTGTCTTCGGGGCGGTGATTATCACCACAATTCTCCAGCTTATGCTAATTTATGTCGCCCCGTTACGAGCATTTTTTGGAACTCATTGGTTGACGCTGACTGAATTGGGAATTTGTTTAGGATTTAGTTCCTTGTTGTTTATTTGGGTGGAGATGGAAAAGGTATTTTTTCGGTTGTTTTATCGCGGGAAAAAGTAAAAATTCCATACCGGCGGGGGTTCAAACCCCCGCCTAAAAGCTCAAGTCGGTTGAAACCGACTGCTCATCTTATCCCCTGATGTTTTTAGTCGGATTTATCCGACTTTAGCTATGACGCGGGGGTTTGAACCCCCGGCGGTTGTGTGGGGATAACGACTGAAGTCGTTACTACGAACATTCAATTTTTTATTGAGGGTAGGGGTTGGTTTTATTTTAATAAACTTGATTTAATTATGTTTGTAAAACAACTGCATTTGAGACAGTTTAGGAATTATCAGGAACAGGAAATTGAGTTGAATGCCCCGAAGACCATTTTAGTGGGGGATAATGCTCAGGGGAAAACCAATGTTTTGGAAGCATTGGGGTTACTTTCGACCTTGAAGAGTTCTCGGGTTTCTCGCGATCGCGATTTAGTTCGGGAGGGAGAACCCCAGGGACAAATTATCGGCCTGGTATCTCGGGAATATCGGTCAGTTAAATTGGGAGTTGTCCTGCGTCGGACTGGACGGCGAACGATCTCCGTAGATGAAGAAACCTGTCGGCGGAATGTGGATTTTTTGGGTCTGTTAAATGTGGTTCAGTTTTCGAGTTTGGATTTGGAATTGGTCCGGTCCGGTCCGGAAACTAGGCGCAATTGGTTAGATGGATTGTTGGTCCAGCTTGAGCCGATTTATGCTCATATTTTACAGCAATATAATAAGGTTTTAAAACAAAGAAATGCGTTATTAAAAGAGATTAGAAGTGCGGAGGCCCGGGGAGAGAAATCTTATCTAGGTCAGGAACATCAGGCGCAATTGGGGTTATGGGATGCTCAATTGGCGACGATTGGAGTCCGGGTGATGCAGCGGCGATCGCGGGCGTTAGACCGATTGGTTCCCATTGCCGAAACCTGGCACGCGGCGATTAGTGGGCGAGTGGAATCTTTATGTATTCATTATGCTCCGAATGTGGAAGGAATGCAAGATAAAGCGTTGCGAGATCATCCCCAACAGGCGATGCAGGCATTTTTAGAAAAACTCCAATCCCGGGCATTGGCAGAATCATTTCAAGGCACAACGCTGGTCGGTCCCCACCGCGATGAGATTGAGTTCACCCTCAACGAACTCCCGGTGAAACAATTCGCTTCCCAGGGTCAACAACGCACCCTAGTTTTAGCCTTAAAATTGGCAGAACTAAAACTGATTGAAGAAATCGTGGGAGAACCGCCGGTTTTACTCCTAGATGATGTTCTCGCTGAGTTAGACCCCAAGCGGCAAAACCAACTTTTGGAAGCGATTCAAGACCGATTTCAAACGGTAATTGCGACGACTCATTTAGGCGGATTTGAACATGATTGGATTAATTCTGCCCAAATTCTCACGGTGAAAGCGGGGGAAATTTTTCCCTAAACCGGGGGCCCGCAGGCTGAAGCCTGGGGCTACACGGACAAAGCCCGCCTGCGCGGGCTACTCTATTACAACAATTTTTTATACCCGGATTTGGTATGATACCAAATCCCGTTGTACTCGACCTATTTTACTCTTCAGCCTGCGTAGGCAGGCTTCGTCCGTGTAGCCCCAGGCTTAAGCCTGCGGGTTTTTACTCCGTATGCCAGGGGAATAAATTCGTGCTATCTAAACGCCAAAAAACCAAATCAAAACACACTCAACTCGGTCAACAACCCGCTGTTTCAGTTAACTTCCCGGATTTTATTCCGTCTCCACCCCCTCGGCATCCCCTCGATGTGGTTTATGAACAGTTTAGTAAACCCCAACTCAACTTAATTTTTAAAAAAGACGAACCCTCGATTTATGTCCGTCATACCGAGGGGCAAATTGTCCAAGGAAATTATCAAGTTGAAAAGGTCTTTGAAGATAGAATTACGGGATTTTATGCCGAGGGTCGAGTTCCTTTATCGGGCAATGCACCCCCGGTATTAGTGATTCGGGGATATGGGACTTGGTATCCGTTGGATGGAGTCTTTCAAGATACCCCAGATGTGTTTATTGCTCACCTCAATTGGCAATCGAAAGCGGCGGAAACCCAAGGGGCGGTAGAGTGGATTACGGAAAAATGTCAACAGGGCGATCGCCCGGATGTGATTGGCGAAAGTCTCGGGGGCAAAATCGCCCAACAACTGGGGGTTAAATACCGCGATCGCATTCGTTCCGTTGTCACCTTTAATCCCTTAGGAGTTTCCCGCAAGTTAGCCCAATCTACTCCTCATCCCTCGGTATTTCATTACTTTACCCTCGGAGAACGTTACGCATTTTGGGCCAATCAAGGGGAATTCATTCCGGGGACAATTTTGCAAATCTCTAAACGAGGAACTCGGTCCTGGAAATACCGACTCACCGAATGGTTGATTCAGCGGACTCCCTCCCCCCTGGAAACCTTTAAAAGTCGCCATTGTTTCGGTCGAATCATCGAGATTATTGAGCGTCTGGTTGTCCAATTGATTCTCGTTTATCGCCATAATGGGTTAATTTTTACCCATCGCAATCCCGTGGTTCGGGTTGTGGATTTAAAAGAGTTACTCCCCTGAGCTAAAATAAACTTATCCCCTAAAGCGTGGGGCGACTCCACCCAGTCTGCCTCGATGGGGTCAAATGAACATTTCACCGGATGAGTTGCGGTTTTAGTAAAAATAATTATTATGTCAATCATTGTTGCCGAACATCTCAGTAAAGTTTATCCCGTTGCCATCAAAGAACCGGGACTCAAAGGGACTCTGAATCACTTTTTTCACCGGACCTATCGGAATATCGAAGCGGTAAAAGATGTTTCGTTTCAAATTCAACCCGGGGAAGTTGTAGGATTTTTAGGACCCAATGGGGCGGGAAAAACTACGACTTTAAAAATGTTAACCGGGCTAATTCATCCCTCTAGTGGGCGGGTGGAGGTGGCGGGTTATATGCCTTTTCAACGCAAAGAAGCATTTTTGCAAAAAATTACCTTAGTCATGGGACAAAAGCAACAATTACTCTGGGATTTACCCGCCTTAGATTCCTTGCGAATTAATGGGGTGGTGTATGGGATTCCGGAGAAAGAATGTCGAAAACGCATTGGGGAATTAACAGAAATGCTTTCTTTGCAAGGAAAACTGAATCAACCTGTGCGAAAACTCTCCCTCGGGGAACGGATGAAAGCGGAATTGATGGCGGCATTGTTGCACAATCCTGATGTACTATTTTTGGATGAACCGACTCTGGGATTAGATGTCAATGGACAAGCATCAGTCCGGGAGTTTTTACGGGAGTACAATCAGCGTACAGGGGCGACGATTCTGTTAACCAGTCATTACATGGCGGATATTACCGCCCTTTGCGATCGCGTGATTTTAATTTATGCCGGTCAACTGATTTATGATGGCAGTTTAGATGGCTTAATCGAACGATTTGCTCCCTATCGCGAGGTGCAGTTAGAGTTAACTCATGCGGTTACTGACCCGGAGAAATTGCGGCAACAAATCTCCCAGTATGGCGAAGTCGAAGAAATTGCGGGTCAGTCGGTGCGATTACTGGTGCGTCGGGATACCCTAACTGCTACGGTGAGTCAGATTTTAATAGAGTTTGAAATATTAGATTTGACCGTGACTGAACCCCCGATTGAAGAAGTGATTGGACGAGTCTTTACCGCAGGGGCGATCGGCTAACTAACCCTTTCCCTAGACCAGAAACCGGGTTTCTAACCCAAGTTTATGCCTATCATCAAAATTGTGTTAAGAAACCCGGTTTCTCAACCCTTTCCCTGGACCAATACCCTAATCTGTTAACCCCTAAAATTCATGAGACGTTTTTTCAGAATTGCTCCCACCTTATTCTCCGTTCATTATGCTTATATGCTGGAATACCGCGCCGAAGTTGTGCTATGGGCGCTGTCGGGTACTTTGCCGTTTATTTTAATGGGAATCTGGTTAGAAGCCTCTCAAACCGGCGATTTTGCCTTAAATCCCGTGCAGTTTGCTCGGTATTTTTTAGCGGCGTTTATTGTCCGACAATTCAATGTGGTGTGGGTGGTTTGGGAGTTTGAAAAAGAAGTGGTGGAAGGAAAACTCTCCATGCGGTTATTACAACCGTTGGACCCGGTGTGGCATCATGTTGCCGCCCATTTAGCAGAACGCGGTGCTCGCCTCCCCTTTGTTTGCGGCTTGATTTTAATCTTTTTTGCCTTATATCCCGATGCGTTTTGGCTGCCCGATTTAGGACGTTTTTTGTTGTGGATTGGGGTGGTTATGCTGGGATTTATCCTGCGATTTTTGATTCAATATACCTTTGCACTCCTGTGTTTTTGGATAGAACGGGCGAATGCGATCGAGCAATTTTGGTTTCTATTTTATCTGTTTTTTTCTGGCATGGTTGCGCCCTTAGAGGTGTTCCCGGAATCAGTGCGCCAAGTGGTTTTATGGACACCGTTTCCCTATATGATTCACTTTCCAGCAGCGTTATTGGTGGGATTACCTGTGAATGTTCTCCCGAGTCTTGCTATTATGTGCGGTTGGGTGGCAATCTTTTGGATTATTAATCGCTGGTTGTGGCGTCGCGGGTTGCGCCAATATTCCGGGATGGGGGCTTGATTTGAACTCAAATCATGGATTTGAGATTTAACGCGGTGTCATTGAGTTTTTGAATCCCGGTTTTGACGTGAGTCATACTCGTTGCGGTTTCGGCTGCTTCATGGGTGAGATCGTTCATGGCAGCCATCACCTGTTCGATCGCCAGGGATTGTTGTTGTGCGGTGAGGGCAATTTGCTGAGTATGTTCCACAATTTGTTCCATACCCCCGGCAATATCGGTAAATACTTCTGCGGTATTTTGAGCGATTTTCACCCCGGTTTCTACATTAGTTTGGCCCTC
The DNA here is from genome assembly GCF_024220515.1 of Oscillatoria sp. HE19RPO. Classification (GTDB taxonomy): domain Bacteria; phylum Cyanobacteriota; class Cyanobacteriia; order Cyanobacteriales; family Laspinemataceae; genus Laspinema. The sequence goes on along the minus strand of NZ_JAMXOT010000316.1, from coordinate 23,290 downwards.
GTGAGCAGCCAGGGCCATTGAATTAACCGCCCGTTCAATATCTTGAACTAAGGTGGAAATATTCTGGGTGGATTGTTTACTGCGATCGGCGAGTTTTCTAATTTCCGAGGCAACTACGCCGAACCCTTTGCCATGCTCTCCGGCACGAACCGCTTCCACTGCTGCATTTAGCGCCAACATATTGGTTTCAGTGGCTAAAGTGCTGACTAAATTGGAGATGGTGCTAATTCTATTCGTCTGCTCATTTAAGCTGAAACTCCGGGAGGCGATCGCCTCTACTTTTTCTTTCAAAGTTTCCATTTCCTCAAAGGTTTGGGAAACCGCTTTGCTCCCTTCTTCTACTCGAATTAAGGCGTGTTTTCCCCCAATAGCCGCATTTTGTGCTTGTCGAGCCGATTCTGCGGAAGCGGCATTAATCCGATCAATCGCTACGGTTGTTTCTTGTACCGATGCCGACTGCTGCACCGTCATTCGTTCTTGCTGTTCAATGGTTGCCAACAGTTCGATGGAAAAGGAAGAAACCACCCCGGTAATCTCTCGAATAGACCCCAGCAAATTCTTTAAAATCAGACTCCCGAGTTGCAGGACAATCACCAAAGCAACCCCAGTAATCAGAATCGTCACAGTGCTGAGGGTATTAATCGGGGAAAAAACTACATCTTTCGGTGTGGCATAGACCAGAACAAGCCCATTTGTCAGACTTTGACTATTCGTAAAAATTGGATTATAGCTCATCACCCAATCGCTTCGTTCAGAAATAAATCCCGACTCAAAAGACAATAATTTTTGGCTAATCTTTTCCGGATAGTCTTGAACTATGGTCTCTTGGTTATTTAAATCAAACCCCCATTCTTTGCTTTCATTTCCGTGATAAATATAGTAGCCATCTTGATTGATAATAAACGCCTCATGGGAATCATCCTGCGTTTGTCCATCCACCATTTCTAAAAAAGAATCGGCAAAGACATTGGCAATAACAATTCCCCTTTTTTCTCCCGTTGCACTATAAATCGGGGTGCTGTAGCGAATTACGGGGGTATAAGGAACTTCTATTTGTCCATCTTCTCGATTCAAATTAATTTCAGAAACAAAAATTTCCCCGGAATTTAATTTCATCGTTTCGATAAAATATTCATGAGTTGCCTTGTTTTGAAGTTGGGAATCCGGTATGGTCCGAATCGTTCCATCTTTTAAGTCCATCCGGACCAACTCATTGCCATTCTCATCCAAATAGCGGAGTTGATAATAATAGGGCTTAGATTCTAGAAAAGAATAAAAAATGATTTCTAATCGATTTTTCCACTCTTGATAGGAAGACTTGTCTTGGGGGTCGATTCCTTGATTGGCTCTGGCTCTGACTATCCCTTGAACCGGAGGGGTTTGGCTGAGGTAAAAAACATCCGCTTTAACATTGTTTAGAAAAGAAGTAATTTTTGATTCACTATCTATCCCTTGCCGCGCCATTTGGTTATAGAGTAAGTCGGTTAAAACCTTCCGGTAGGATAGGTTGCTATATCCCCCGACGACTGCCGCCGGAATTAAGGTGCTCAAGAAAAGTAGAATCAAGAGCTTATTTTGAAATTTACTGAATAGTTGAGTAATCATCTGAGTCTCCACCTCTACCGTAAGGCACTAAATTATTCTGTAGGAGGTTTCAATTTCCAAACACCAATTCATGACATAATTCAAGCAGGGGCAAGCTGAATTAATAGAGGATTCTCTATGCTAGTGCCACTTTTATTCTTCGAGACTAGGGTAGTGAACCTCTAAAGTTGACCTGTTTGGGTTGAGTTACCTAAGTTATTGATTTAGTTCTTATTTTATACTAAAAGTCACCCCACCAACATCCGCTATTTTGCGGAAGTTTAGCCACTGCCTATCATCGGTTTAACCGGGCGTCCAAGCTCCGAAAAATAGGGGTATATTTTATCATAACAATACTAAATTGTCAAAAAAAAAGCCCTCTGAGCAAAGGAATCCAGGGTCAGGCGAGAGCGTAACGTTTGAAGTCCCGGACAAAGTGGAAATGGAAACAGGTTTTGACCTGCTAAAAAATTGCTGTGTGGGTTGCTCACCGCTGAATTTGGAGAGGCAAAGTCACCGTAAAGGTAGAACCGACATTCACTTCTGACAATACTTGAATATTGCCTTGCAACAACTGAACCAACCGCGACACGATCGCCAGTCCCAATCCTGTACTATTGGGAAGAAAGGTTTGATTGTCACTCATCACCCGAAAATACGGATTAAAAATCTCCGCTTGGTCTTTTTCATCAATCCCAACTCCCGTATCGCTAATGACGATTTTCCACTCCTGTTCAGAACTAATTTTGCACTCAATTCTAACCGTTCCTTCGTTGGTATAGCGCACTGCATTACTGAGCAAATTAGTCACAACCTGCTGTAACCGTAACGGGTCCGTCACAATTAGATCGGGAGATTGGTCACAATCCACCTCTAGGTTAATCTGTTTGTCTCGGGCCATTCCCTCTAACATTTCTACCGTTTGATGAATTAAATTTTTAGGAGAAACTTCAATTAAATTTAAGGGCATTTTACCTGAGTCATAACGGGAAATTTCTAAAACATCATTAATTAATTGCAGTAATTGTCTTCCGCTGCGAAGGACTCTTTCTATATGTTCCATATTGGGTGGAGAGTCGTTAATTTCAGGGAAATACTTTCGCTGTTGGCGTAAAAATAAATCCGAGTAGCCAATAATCGAATTCAATGGTGTTTTTAATTCGTGGGCGAGGTGAGCCAAATTTTCTTTACTCGACCGGACTAATCGGCTGAGTTCTTGATTGGTGAGATCAAGCTGGGTTTGCAAGTTGTCCAACTCCCGCAATCTTCCTTCTGTATAGCTGCGAAAACAGCGTCCTATGACTTCATCCATTGCCCGATCAATCAGGCGGATGATCCCTATAATTTCCTGGGGTTGAGCTCGTTCTAGTTCCTCCTCGATCGCGGAAATCATCAGCTTTCGAGCTAACCCATATTCTCGCGCAATTTCTTGAGGTTCGTAGCCTTGTTGTGCCCTAACATACCCGTGTTCCAAAGCCGATTGTAATAGATTCGCTTCCTCACCTTCTTCGGGAGGGGTGAGCAGAGAAGCGATCGCATCAATAACGTTAGGCAAAGTATCGCGAATCTCAGCATAGGGGAGTTTATCTGCTGTACTAATGCTCTCATCCTCCCGAACTACAGCAATCCATTGTTCGACAATCCTAGCTTTTTTATCACGTAATAATTTTGTAAACTCGTTCATTGATTTTTGGATGCCCTCAATGGGTTATAGCTTATTCATTTAGATTACCTTAACTCCAGCCCAATTGCTCGCGGTTATCCAATCAAGGTCCCTGAATTCTTCCGAATTTCCTCAATGGGCGATCGCTGCGCTACCCTAATAAAAACAGTGACTAATTTTGCTCGTTCCCAATTGCTTCTCTCAAATCCCCAATTGACATGAACCGATATTTGTCCACCCTCGCCCTATTTTGGAAAACTGCGATCGCCGCTGAACTCGAATATCGGGTCAATTTTGCGATCGCCGCCTTCAGCAGCCTCGGAAATCTCGCCGGGAGTTGGTTTGCCCTCTCCCTATTTTACGGCACGGACTACAATTTCGCAGGATGGCAATGGGAAGAATCCCTCGTGGTTTTAGGAGTATTTACCATTCTCCAAGGCTTTTCCGCCACCTTCCTCGCCCCTAATCTGAATAGCATTGTCAAACAAGTTCAGCAAGGCACTCTGGATTTTGTGCTGCTGAAACCCATTAGTTCTCAATTTTGGCTATCGGGACGGACGATTTCCCTTTGGGGAATACCGGATATGATTTTAGGCTTACTCCTGATTTTTTATGCAGGTAGTACCCTGAATTTAGACCCGATTAACTACCTTATCAGTTTAATTCCCCTACTCTTTGGGGCCATCAGCCTCTATAGTCTGTGGTTTATGCTAGGTGCGCTGAGTATTTGGTTTGTAAAAATCTATAATGTGACTCAGGTGCTCAGAGGATTACTGGAAGCGGGTCGATTTCCAATGGTTGCCTATCCCACTGCCTATCGCTTTTTCTTCACCTTCATTGTCCCCGTCGCTTTTCTCACTACGGTCCCGGCAGAGTCCGTTTTGGGACGGGTCGAAGTCAGTTGGATTGCGGGGGCGGCCTTGTTGGCGATCGCCCTCTTCTTGGCTTCGATGGCATTTTGGCGGTTTGCCCTCCGGTTTTATACTAGCGCCTCCAGTTAGCCGCAAAAGGGGGTAGAGACGGAAAATTCCCCACCTCTACCCGGATTACGCCTGCGGATTGACACCTTCAATTTTTATAACGGGAGACAGCAGGGAAGCACAATCTTTAAAAGAGACCTAACCCCCAGCCCCCTTCCCTTCTAGGGACGGGGGCTGGGGGGTTAGGTCAGTCTGGGCGATCGAGGGAACATGATATTATACTCCTAAGAGGAGAGGGCCACCGCAGAGGTGGTCCGGGGGCTGGGGGGTTAGGTCTCTTGAACAAATTGAGATGCTCCCGCTAGGAGTCTGTTCAGCGAACTCGCATTCCTAGATTACCGTTGCTTCAAAACCACAAGCGTAATATCATCAAACACCTTTTGCTCACCAATAAACTCCCGGACGTTATCAATCGTCATCTGCTGAATCTCTTCTACAGACCGATGCCAATTTTGCGAGACCACCTCACAAAGGCGTTCTAACCCATATTGCTCATGTGCTGGATTTGCCGCTTCCGTAATCCCATCGGTGTAGAGAACGGCTCCATCTCCTGGATTTAACTGCACTTGAGCTTGGGCAATAAAATCGTTAACCTCCATCACTAATCCAATCGGAAATCCTAAATCAACCGTGTCAATTCGTTCAATCTCTCCATTAGCCCGAACAATCAGAATTTCTTCATGTTGTCCACTAATTCGCAGAATGCCATCGGTATAATCCACCAAGGCTAAGGTCAGATTTTTATCCGACTGCATCCGCTCGACGTTATCGTAAAGGGTGCGGTTGATGGTACTCAAAAATTTAACATAATCGGTTTCATTATTGGCTAGTAAAGTCCGGACTGCGGTTTGGACCATGACCATAACCATCCCAGATTCTAGGCCATGTCCGGTGACATCGCCGATGCCAATTTTCACTCGTCCATCATAGTTGAGGACATCGTAGTAATCTCCCCCCACTTCATCTGCCGGTTCCATAAACCCGGCGATTTCCAACTGAGGAATCTGCTGCAACTCTTCCGTTCGAGGTAGCATTTTTTGTTGCAGTTGCCGGGTGACATTGAGTTCGGCACTCATGCGGAGGTTGTCCGATTTCAGTATCTCATTCAAGGCGATGATTTCGGTATTTGCTGCCGCGAGTTGGGCGGTCCGTTCGATGACTTTATCTTCTAAGGTGCGATAAAGTTGAGCATTTTCTAGGGAGATAGCGGCTTGAGCGGAAATGATTTGTAACAGTTCAATTCGTTCTGGAGTAAATGCGCCAGTGGCGAGGTTATTTTCTAGGTAGAGAATGCCAATTAGTTTGCCTTGGTTGATAATAGGAACACAGAGAACCGACTGGGGTTGCTGTTGGAGAATGTAAGGTTCGCCGGTGAAGAGTCCTTCTCGGGTGGCATCGGCGAGGATGACGTTTTCTTGGGTTCGAGTGACGTAGTTGATGATACCGGGGGGAACTAAATTGCCGGTGTTTAGGGGGAGGGATTCTAGGATTTGAACGGCGCTGTCGGGGAGTTTGGCGGCGGCGATTTTGAGTTGGTTATTGTCAGATAAAATCAGGATGCCTTTTTGAGCACCGGCATTTTCAATGGCAAGATTGAGGAGTTGGGCCAGCAGTTGATCGAGTTTGATTTCGCTGCTTATGGCTTGTGAGGCTTTGAGCACCGTAGTGAGATCCAGACTTTCGCCAGCACTGCTGCCCGTGGTGGAGGTGGAGGAGGATGTCCCCTGAGTTGTCGTACTGCCCGGGGTTTTGGGGGTTTGGAGGTTCAGGAGTTGGGGATAGCGGTTTTCCAGGTGTTGGACTTTGGCTGTGGCACCCCAGCGTTGATAAGTATAGTGGGCGTCTTGGAGGTAGTACCGGGCGAGGTGAGTATTCTGGATGGAGAGGTAGAATCGGGCGGCGAGTTCGTAGGATAAGGCTTCTTCGTTGAGGTATTCATGTTCTTTGGCTAGGGTTATAGCGCGATCGTAGGCGTCTCGCGCATGGGAAACATTACCTGAAATTCGGGCGCGTTCGGCTTCAACCAGTTCATATTTGTGTTGGTAGTTCATGGGGGCTTGTTGTACCCAGCGGTGCATTTTTTCCTGGTTGGCGGCGACTTTTTCCAGGATGCCCGGTTGTTCGGGTTTGGGGGTTTCGGGATAGAGGGCCAGATGGGTGAGGGAATGGTAGAAATAAAATTCGGCCACGGAGGGGGTGGCAATCATGGCATTTAAATATTGTTCGGCGATCGCCGCATTTTCTAGGGCTTGAGCATACTCACCAAAGGAATAGGAAAGGATGAATTTATGCAGATGTAAGTCACCGATTCCATAACGGTCTGAGGTTTCCCGCATGATGGGTAACAAAGCCGTTTCGTTATAGGCTTCTCCGACTAATAAACAGGGATTTTCAGCCTGACCCATCCAATTTAAGACGACTTGCCAATAACGGTTGTGATAGCTGAGAATGAGGTTTTGATTGATGCGGGCGATCGCCTCGCTATATTTCGCCATTTCCCGTTCAACGAAGGGAAGTTCTTTTCCAATCCAGTAGGAATAGGAGGAATAGCCGTAAGCATCAAAGGCTGCAAACAACAAATCTCCGTTTTCCAGTCCACTTTGATAGCCTTCCAAAAAAGGCGCTAATGTTTCTTTGAGATGTTCTTTCCAATGGATGGAAAAATAAAAAACCAAAAAGAACACTGCTGATTTGATTTTTTTGACTTCAAACCGCTCCAGCAGTTTTAAGGCAAGTTTGGCAAATTGATAGCCGGAATCAATATCGAAAACCACCCCGCACAAGACGATTCCGTAAGAAGCATATCCCTGGGCGGAGAGGGGCGTATTCCCATATTGAAGGGAGAGTTGCACCATTTTTAAGGCGCAGAGGGTGAACAAAGCCGGGTTGCTATCATAAGCCGGATGAATGACATCAAATAGCAAATCCATAGCGGCTTGCTTTTCGGGATCGGTCATCTCCGGGAGGTCGATTAACGCCTCAATTTGCTGTCCTTCCCAGGCGGTTTGGGTTACGCCTAACTCTTGGCCGATATCGGCTGGAGTGGGCTGTTCCGCCAGGGAAATTCCTAATTCTTGTAAACTTTCCAACCCATTTCTAATCGCTTCGGGAAGGAGTTGCTGGTTGGCATATCCGAGAACCAATGCTCGATAGACTTTGACCTTATCCAGGACGCTATGAGCCTGATTTTTGACATGATTTGCGAAGTCTTCCATGCGCTGGAAATCATCGCTGAGATAGGCGGATTCTGTGGCTTCTTGATAGAGGGATAAGGTTAATTCATATTGAGATTGCCAACAATTTTCGGTTAACAGATTTAAGCCTAAAACCAAGTAGTTGAAGGCGGTTTGATAGGCAGCAGAGGCTTTGGCTTTTTTACCGGCTTTGAGGTTGAGGTGGGCGAGTTCTTCAGCTTGGGCGGGTTCAGTAATGCGATCGCGACCTTGGTTGAGTTGATTGACGAGGGCAAATATTTTGACTTCCCGGTCTTCCACCGGAGTATTTTGCAACAGCAATTGTCCAATTTGCCAATGAACCGAGGGTTTTTCGGTGTCTGGAATTAAGGAATAGGCGGCTTGTTGGATGCGATCGTGAGCAAATTTATAGTCAATATTTAAGCGCTCTGGGACCCCTGCTACATCGGTTTCAATTAAGTTGTAATTTTCACTCAGGGGAAGAATAAATCCCTCGTCCATTGCGGCATTTAAGGCCCGCGCCGTTTCTCGGTTTGAGCGGGCTGCCACCAACCCTAATGTCCTTAAATCAAATTCATTGCCAATACAAGCCGCTAATCGTAAGGCCGTTTGCGTTTCGGGGGACAGTTTATTGAGTTTTGCTGCCATCAAATCCACAACATTATCGGCAATCGGTTGGGCTTGAATGCGTTGAATATCCCATTGCCATTCCCCATTTTTAGCATCAAATATCAGTAATCCTTCGCTATATAAACCTTTGAGAAATTCGGTAATAAAGAAGGGATTACCCCCCGTCTTAGCCTGGATTAATTCACCCAAGGGTTGCACCTGGTTCGGTGTCTGATGCAGGGTATCTGCGATTAACTGAGTAACGTCAGCCAGTGCTAGGGGTTTGAGGGAAATTTCGCTAATATTAGCTCTTTCTTTTTTAATTTCTTCTAGGGTTAGCATCAGGGGATGGGCCGCACTCACTTCGTTATCCCGATAAGCCCCAATGACAAATAAGTATTGACTTTCTGGCGCAGTCATCACCCGTTGCAGCAATTTTAGGGATGCACTATCCGCCCATTGCAAATCATCTAAGAAAATGGCCAGGGGATGTTCGGGTTGGGTAAAGACGGTGATAAAATTTTGGAAAACGAAATTAAAGCGGTTTTGAGCTTCGGTTGGGGTCAGTTCGGGGACCGGGGTTTGGGAACCAATAATGGTTTCAATTTCCGGGATAACTTCACTGATGACTTGTCCATTAGCACCCAAAGCCGTTTGCAATTTTTCCCGCCATTGGATAATCTCCGATTCACTTTCGGTCAGCAGTTGTTTGATTAAGGACCGAAAGGCTTGAATTAGGGAAGCGTAGGGAATATTGCGTTGGAATTGGTCAAATTTTCCGGCGATAAAATAGCCGTGGGACCGGGTAATGGGTTTATAAATTTCTTGGACTAAAGCTGTTTTTCCGATGCCCGAATAGCCGGAAACTAAGGTGAGTTCGGTGGTAAGCGCTTGCTGTTCGTTGGGGGTAATAATGCGCTCAAATGCAGCCAGGAGGTTGGCGACTTCTCCTGCTCTGCCGTAGAGTTTTTGCGGGATTTGCAAGCGATCGGAAATATCCTGGCTCCCTAGGGGGAAGGGCTGGATAGTTCCGCTAGTTTGCCATTGAGCATAGCAGGTTTCTAAATCCGCTTTAAGTCCCCAAGCCGATTGGTAACGGTCCTCGGCATTTTTGGACATCAATTTGAGGACGATGTTGCCGAGAGTTTCGGGAATTTCAGGGTTAAGGGTTTGCGGTGGGGTGGGTTGTTTGGCGAGATGGGAATGCACCAAATCAATCGGTTCGGTATTATTGAAGGGCAGCTGTCCGGTGAGGATTTGATACAAGGTGACCCCGAGGGAATAAAAATCTGTACGATAGTCGGTGGTCCGGTTCATCCGTCCGGTTTGTTCCGGTGAAATATAGGCGAGGGTTCCTTCTAGGACATTGGGGTGACTGAGGCTGGGATTTTCTTTAGAAAGTAGGGTAGAAATGCCAAAGTCAATCAGTTTTACTTGCCCAGTTTGGGGATTAAAAACGATGTTGGAAGGATTAATATCTTTGTGAATAATATGCCGGTGATGAATTTCACCCAAAATCTCAATAATTTGAATAGCTACGGGAAAAATTTCTCCGAGAGAAAAACGCTGCTTATGTAGCAACTGGGCGAGAGACTCGGCCCCAAAATCTTCGAGAACGATCGCCACGCGATCTCCATAAGTGATAAACCGATACACCTCGATCACTCCGGGCAAATTCAGCCCCCGCGTGAGTTCATACTCCCGTTTAAACCGGGCTATTCTCTCCGGCGGTGGATAGGCTTGTTTGAGGAGTTTGATAATAACGGATTGCCGATCTCCTGACCTAACTGCCCGATAGGTCAGGGAATTGCTACTTTCATGCAGTTGTTCCGTAATTTTGTAGTCTAAAATTGTTACCATAATTGTTTTTTTTAATCCAGTTCGCGGCTATTTAATCCGGGAGGAACGACTCAATCCGTCTCCCGGGTTAGTCTCGGCGTAAGATTACCTCCTGCCTTATTATCAGTATAGAGTGATTCCGAATCATTCTGACAAAACCTGTAGAGACTTTTTTCCGTCCAAGGCTATAAATAAAAACGGTTTGGTGAGTCAAAATTTCAGAGGAGTCCGTAAAAACGACTGGGGTTATCCCAAAATATTTTTTGGAGGGTGGTTTCGCCAAGGCGATCGCCCAAGGCAATCCAATCCGCGATCGCCTCGGGTCGATGGTCAATATGGGGAAAATCAGAACTAAACAGCAAATTATCCGTACTGATGTACTCTATCATCCGATCTAAATAAGGCTCGCTGGGTTCAACGGAAATAAAGCACTGGCGGCGAAAATACTCCGAGGGCTTAATCTTGACAGTCTCCTTCACTTCCCAGCGAAACAGTTCATACTCCTCATCCAGTCGCCACAACCAGTAGGGCAACCAACCGCAACCCGATTCCAGAAAAGCAATTCGCAGGGCGGGATGCCGTTCCAATACACCCCCTTCAATCAGGGCCAACAGCCCCATCATTTGTTCCATCGGATGAGAACAGGCATGGAGGGCAAAGCGGGTGTGAAAGCGGTCCATCCCCGTGGTCGGTAACCGGGAATGAGTCCCTTCATGAATACCCACAGCAATGTCTAATTCTTCGCAGGCAGTCCAAAAGGTTTCATAGGCTGGATCGGAAAGCAATCGTCCCTTGACGGGGTTGGGGCGCAAAAAAACCGCTTTCCAGCCAAATTCAGCAATCCGATGCAATTCCGGTACCATGTCCTCGGGATGGTGCAGATTGATGGCTCCTACCCCGTTTAAAATGTGGGGGTCATAGCTACAAAAGTCTCGCAGCCAATTATTATAGGCCCGGGTCAGGGCACTGGCAAGTAGCGGGTCCATTGTATCGATGGCAAAGACCCAAAGTCCCATGGTTGGATACAAAAAGCATCGGTCAACTCCCATGGTTTTCACTGCCTGAACGTGAGAGGCGCTGTCGTAGCGATCGATGCCATAGCTGTTGTAATCCCGCAGGGTTGCTTTGAATCCTTCCCGCTGAAGTTCTGGGGAGATTTTTAGGTAAATTTTCTCCTGGTTAATTTCCATTTGAGGGGAAGGCGCAAGGTGTTTAAATGCAGGTTCTAGGTACTGTTCCCACATTTCAATGGGCTCGAAGATATGGCAATCTGCATCAATAATTCGATAGGATTCAAACATTAGAGCTTCCTCTGTTTAAGAGTAAATTATGACTGAGGAGTAGGGTGGGCAATGCCCACCTTTCTGTTCGGTGGGCATTGCCCACCCTACTTCTCACGGCAATTTTGATTTAGAAACCCGCTTTCTAGTTGAGAGTTCATAAATTATGACTTAGAAAAAAGCAGGCAGAGGGTTTAAGTCGGCCTCGGTGAGGGGTTCCTTTAACCATCCCTGATGACACGGGACGTCATACAGGCGACCCGGGGCAAATCTCGGCCAGAAATGGCGCAAACCCGGGACGACGACTTTAACGACGGATAAGTTGAGGTCGGGTCGGGTTTGGTTGACGACGAGGGTTTCCATACCTTTGTCTTGAACGAGTTTTACGCAGGTAAAAATGTCGGTCAGCAGGTCGTTACTCCAACTGCCGGGATAGTCGGCGCAAGTCTTGGGCGGTTGGTGGCAGTCTGGGATCAGATAAGGGTGGTTGGAGATCGCGGCATGATGCCACCAGTCGATGCCTTCGCGATCGCGATCGCGGTAGGCGGTGGTGGCATCCTGGATGCCATAAAAGGCTGCCGGTAAGGACTGGTTGAGTTCGGTTAACGCTCGCAAAATTCCAATTCGGGGTTCAAAGTGAGTGCCAAATCCCAGGATAATATTTTCCGGTTTCTGCCTGCGTCGGGAAATGGCCGCAAAGGTGGGGATGGTCAAATCTGCGGTCAAATCCAGTACCCACAGGTCGCGATCGATGCTGTGATAATAGGCTGTAATCTGCTGGAAATAGGGTTCGTCAAAACTGGTCAGGTCTATGGTGGGTTTGCTGAGGCGATTGTACCACCACAGGGCAATGCTATCTCGTTCTACTAGCTCAAAAAATCCTTGGAGGATAGCTTCTTCCAGGTTATTTCCGGCAGCGCATCCATTGGTATCGGCCTGGGTAAATCTCACGGGATATGTTCCAGAATAACCGACGTAACAATAAGCGGTGGGGAGATATTTAACCTGGTGATGGGTTAAGGACCAAGCGGGAGTCCAGTCGATTTCAGTCTGTTGATTGAAGGGTTCAGGAATCCAATCAAAGCTGAGGAGATCGCCCTTGATGTGAGCATTGAGTTGGGCGCGGTTCTCAAATTGGCGATCGCTAAATAGCATACAGGCGTTGGGATGAATCCCCTGTTCTAGGGTTTCAAATGAGCTTTGAATGCGCGGTTCGTCTCCTTGCTATTGGCCGGAATAGCGCTCGATCGCTTCGCACAAGGCGCTGACTTTGGCCTGAATATCTTGTCTCCCTTTTCCATACGCCTCGGTTCGCAACCCTTGCAGGAGGGTTTCTAAATCCCCAAAGTTCCGGCGAGACTGATAGGGAGCGCGATAGGAAGGGGTCAATTCCGCTGCACTTTCCCAGGTGGAGGTTCGCTGTAGAGTTCCGATGATTCCAGTCAGGGGACTAATGTGATGCGCCAAGGTTTGATAAGTTTGTGCGGGGGAAACGCTGCGATGTCCCCCATCCTGAGTAAATATTTTGGGGCGGGGTTGCAGGGCCTTCAGGTCCAAGTGAGGCGGGTTAATGGGTTCGGGAGTGCCACAGACTGGACATTGAGGACGCTGGACCAGTGGGTGAACCTGTTGTTCTAGGGTGAGAATATTGAATGTGAGGATTTGACCGATGAGGCGGGGTTTTTCCGGAGCGACTGCCCATTTCGCAATTTCGGTGGCCGCAATCCCCAAAGCGGTTTGGACGGTGGAGGGTAATGCTGCTTTGGCAGTGTTTAGGCAATCCTCGGTCTGGTTTCGTTGCTGGAGATAGGATTCTATGGGGCGATGTCCCCGCAGGCGGTGGGCGAGACATTCCCAGCATCCGGTTTTGCCTGGGATAAAAATCGGGCCGATCCACAGTTCGACCCCTATGGGTTTGACTAACATCCAGGGGCGATCGCGAGTTAAGGCGTCGCGATTGAAGGAATCTAGTCCAGTTTGGAGATAGTCATCGGTGAGGACAACGGCTAAATTACCCGCCTCCCCCCGATTGATTCCGAATGAATCCAGCAGGGTGGTTAGGGGATGAGGTTCTATGTTGCCATAGCTCACAACGGTTAGGGTGATTTCCTGTAACCGTTGGGTGGCGATGGCGGGGTCAATGCCCAGCATCTGCCAAAATGCCGCCGGTTCCTCGGGAATTGCGTCGGTTGCTTCTATAATGTATCCTTTTTCCCACAGGCGATCGATCAGGGCGTACACTTCAAATCCGGAGAGTTGCTCTTGGAGGCGATCGATAATTTCCTCTAGGGTATAATGGCCGCTCAGGAATGGTGCGAGTAGAGTATAGGGCCTCCCCCGCAGCAGGAAGCGATCTGTTTCTGACAATAAAAACACCCCTTCTGAGGCGATCGCCTCACACCGAAACTGCGGCTTAAACCTCGGCTTTTTTAGCATCTTTTCTTGAACGGTTAATTGTTTCTATAGCGAGTCTAAATCCTGTAAACGCGGCAGTTCATTTAATGCCCTGACCGGATGGAGCTTTGACAACCCTACCCGGTTTGTTCAACTGATTTAGACTCACTATAGTTAGGGAACGTCAGATGGGTAACTCTCGGATAACCCGATGCTTTTTATCTGATGCCTCCTAACTTTTTCCGGTTTAACAAACTCTCAGAATTCCATACAATCCATCTTGATTGGCATAGGTATAAAGCTGTTCCTCCGTTAAAATTTCTCGGCAGAAACTAGGGGGCAAAGGAGGCAGTGCTAAAAACCCTTCTTCCGAATCCGGATCATCTACATAGTTTAGGATGGTCTGACAATATTTTACTAGATGTTCCGGTTGCTTTGTGGATACAACTTGAGAAATAGTCTGTCTCGGATCTTTATTCAGACGGCGCAAAAACACTCGATCTTCCTGACTCCAGGCATAGGCAAAAACCCGCGCCCAAGACTGTTGCAATTCTTCTGGAGGAGCAGATTGATTGGTCATCCCCATCACCTCTTGTTGTTATCTGATATAAAATTATCTTCGTTCTTTGTCTAATTCCTGGGAGCAGGTTCTAGTCCGGTTTATTGAGGTCAAGTTTGCCTCATAATTCCGTACAGTTGACTTTGATTGGCATAAAAATAAAGCTGTTCTTCGCTTAATTCTTTTAGCCCATCTGGGAGGGTCGGAATGGCGATGTAACCATACTCGCAGTTGTCGCTATTAACATATTCTAAAATCGTCGCACAGGGGCCTTGAATCTTTTCCGGGGTACCAGAATTAACAACATCGGTGATGGTGACTTTGGGATCTTTCCGGAGTCCTTGGAGAAAGTCCCGGTTCTCGGGAAGCCAAGCATATCCAAACAGGCGCGACCATGCCTGAGCTAGGTCGGGGGGATAGGGTGTTTTATCCATCGTTTACCTAGGGTTCTCCACTACGGTTCGGGTGAATTTTTTCATTACAGATTGGCAATTTATCTGCACCTTATTTTTTGATATTTTACTTGTGCTATTCTTTGTCTGTCAAGTAATCTTTACAAAAATTTACAATCCAATAAAAATCCGAGTTGGTCAGGGTTTGGTCAAGGATTGGAGGGATGGAGCTTGACAGAGGCTGTTCTAACTGGTAGCGTTTAGTCAATTCCATTCCTTTACCCGGAATTAAACCATCAGTCAATAGACTTGAACCGGGTCACATTTGGGTTAAAAGGCGATCGCCTCATCAACAAAATTCAACCCAACCCAACTCCCTGCTTCCCAACTCCTGGAGAAATTATTAATGGTAGTTGACTTAACTCAAAGCAATATCGATCCGAACAACCCGATCTATCAACCCTTGTTAGCAGATTTACAAGGAAATATCCTCACCAGTCACGACTGTGACTATTCTGCTCATATTTTTATCCAATTTAAACCCAACCGAAATGCCGTGCGACAGTGGATTGCCAACTTTGCCAAAACCCGGATTACCTCGGCTCAAAGGCAAGGGGAAACGGGCGGACAATTCCCCCAGAAAAATACCGGGGCTTCTCCCGGATTATTTGCCAATTTCCTCCTCTCCTACAAAGGATATGAAGCCCTAGGATTTAAGTTTCAAGTCGGCGGAAATCGAGAATTTCCCAGCCCTGCTTTCAAGGTTGGCCTTGCCAATTTTAGGAGCATTTTGGATGACCCACCAGTTGAGGACTGGCAACCGGGATTTCAAACTCAAATTCATGGTTTCATTCTCCTTGCCGATGACGATTGGAGTCAGTTGAACAATCAGGCTAAAATCCTCTTTGAAGAATTAGAACCGATTGCGGATATTGTCAACACAGAAGTTGGACGAGTTCTGAGAAATAGTAAAGGGCAGGCGATCGAGCATTTTGGATTTAGAGATGGAGTCAGTCAGCCCTTATTTTTTAAAGAGGACCTAGATCGGGCTAAACAACAAGGCATCGACAAATGGGACCCCAGTGCCCCCTTAGAATTAGTGTTAGTTAAAGACCCCTTGGGAGAGGGAGAGTATAGTTTTGGTAGCTATTGTGTTTACCGCAAACTTGAACAAGATGTATCCGGATTTAAGGCCGCCGAAAAAGCTCTTTTTCAAACCTTGAAGTTATCAAAAAAAGAGGAAGAAAGAGCGGGAGCATTAGTAGTCGGTCGTTTCCGAGATGGAACGCCAATCACCCAGTTTCCTACAGAACAAAATGTTGATCCAGTCCCTAATAATTTCAACTATGATGAGGATTTGCGCGGGGTAAAATGTCCATTTCATGCCCACATCCGCAAAGTGAATCCTCGGGGAGACAAAAATGACCGACATCAAACCATCGAGGAACAACGCCAACATCGCATCGTGCGTCGTGCAATCAGCTATGGCGAACTTCCCAATGCCCGACATCACTCCCTCTCCCCGCAAGTTCGCTTTAATAATCAATTGGCTCATTTACAAAACCTGACACGATATCCAGGGGAAGATGAAAAGGTGGGACTGCTATTTTTATGCTTTCAAAGTGATTTATTCAACCAGTTTATGTTCATGCAAAAAAACTGGTCAAATAATCATCATTTTGTAACATACACCACGGGGTTTGATGCCCTAGTTGGACAGGGAAAACCCAAGACATCGCGACAAAAATGGCACAATCAGTGGGGAGAAAATGAGGTTACTGAGTTTGATTTTTATCACTTTGTCACCATGCAGGGAGGCGAATACTTTTTCGCCCCTAGCATTAGTTTTTTGAAAACAATTGCCTCCAATTTCCGAGAATAAGGGAGAAGAATTGAACCACTCCCTATTCATTCCAATAAATCCGGCTGCTGACGAACGATCATGTCATAAAGTGACTGAAAGCTAAACCACCCCATGTAATGACTTCCCACCTGAGCATAAGTCAATTGAGCAATTTCTGGCGCAATAGCGATGGGTTTTCCTGCTGCCTCTGCCATCAGTTGACTTTGACAGGACCGATCCATTGTTATAAACCACCAGCTTGCCTCATCCACGGAATGACCCACGGTGAGTAATCCATGATTGCGAAGGACGATCGCTTTAGAGTTTCCCAAGGTTTGCGCTAATCGTTCGCCCTCACTTATCTCTAACACCACGCCGGTATAGTCATCAAATAAGGCATGATCCCCGTAGAAGGCACAGGCATCTTGAGTGAGAGGGTCAAGAAGTCGTCCTAGGGTGGACCAGGTTTTGCCATAGAGGGAATGAGTATGTACTGCCGCGATGACATCGGGACGCGCTTGATGGATTTGGGAATGAATGGCAAATCCAGCGGCATTAATCGGGCGATCGCCTTCTAAAATTTCCCCTTGATGGTTGACTAATATTAGGTCCGAAACGCGAATATGACCGAAATACATTCCAAAGGGATTGACCCAGAATTGGTTAGGAAATTCGGGGTCTCGGACTGTAATATGACCCGCCACGCCTTCATCAAATCCAAAATGAGCGAATAGGCGAAATGCGGCTGCTAACCGTTGTTTTCGATATAATCTTTCATCTCGGAGGCGATCGAATGTGGGGGGTTGGGGGAGTCCGGGTTTGATTAAGCGTTTATCCATAATTGTGCGGGGTGGTTTAGGGGGGAAAGAGAACGACTGAAGTCGTTACTACGAACGGGGGAAAGAGAACGACTGAAGTCGTTACTACGAACGGGGGAAAGAGAACGACTGAAGTCGTTACTACGAACGGGGGAGAAGATAACGACTGAAGTCGTTACTACGAACGGGGGAGACGGGGGGTGGCTTGGATTTGAGTGTTTATAAAGTTTAATTGGGCGTAAAGCATGGCTATTTTGAGGACGGGGATTTGTTTGGCGATCGCTGCTTGTAGAGGATTACCCACAATCGATTCTACTTCTAAGGGTCGGTGCTGGTCGTAATCCAATTTCATACTGGTAATATAGGGCTTCATCTTAGCGGTATGGTCCAGCATTTTTTGAATAAAGCTTTCGGGAATTTCCCTCCCATAAGCAGCGGCAACTGCGACGACTTCCCTCATTAATTGTTCGGATAAAAGTCGCGTGGATTCATTTTCCATAATTTCATCAGTTCGGGCATTTAAAACCACGGACAAGCCATTATAAGGAATATTCCAAATCAATTTTTTCCAACGGGCGAGGAGTAAATCTTCTGCAAATTGGATGGGAATTCCAGCGGTTTCAAAATCTCCGGCAATGTTTCGCAAAGTAGCGGTGATTCCCAAGGGTTGATAATCCGGTGCATATTCCCCCAGGGTAATTGTGCCATAATCCAAGTGGTGAATATGTCCCTCGCCGACTTTATTAGAACAAATAAAGCATAGTCCACCCAGAATATGAGCAGGACCAACAATCGGGGCGACTGCCTCTTCGTTACCCAGACCATTTTGTAACATTAATACCGCCCCAGATTCTTTCAAAACCGGCGGCAGTAAATTGGTTAATAAAGAATTGCGGGTGGTTTTTAGAGCAACAATGACCACATCACAAGGTGGCATTTGGTGGACATCGTTATAAACATTCAGGGAGTTGAGAGTAAAGTCCCCCCAAACCGAATCCACCCTTAATCCGCGCTGCCGCACGAACTGATAATCGCTATGCAGCAAAAAATGCACCTCAAACCCCGCCTGCTGGAGTTTCGCCCCATAAAATCCGCCGATCGCCCCAGTGCCAATAATGGCATAACTCCGATTCCTCTGAGACTGCAATGCTGTACCCATTCTCCCATGACTGTGAACTCACTACTCTATCCATTTTACGGGGAAGTGGCATCAACAACATATTAGTTTCCTTCATCGGCATCAGAAAACAGTGAGCTTAAATCGCGATACCCACTCACCACCCGGACTATTTCAATTCCATCATTGATGACCCGATAAAAAAGAATATATCCATTCAAGGGTACTCCTCTCAGAGATGGATCGAAGTCCGCATAACTTCGCCCTAAGTTGGGGAATTGAATCAGATACCTGCATTTATTTTCAAACGCCTCAACAAAACGTTCTCCCGCAGAAACAGACCGGCTGGCAAAATAATCGAAAATTTCGTTCAGCTCTCGGATGACGTCAGGAGAAATTAGATAACGGCTCATTGATGACCCTCTTCTCGGAGTTTACGGGATTTTTCTCGGAGTTGAGCAATCACTACTTCTCCATCAATCCCTTCCCCTCTATCAAGTTGAGCGAGTCCCGTTTCTAGCTTTGCCTGAGTTGTTTTCACCCACTCATCATACTGTCTATCTCGTTCTTCCAATAAGCGAAATGCTTCGGTTAAAATCTCATCAACCGTGGTATATTTTCCGCTTTTTAATTTTTCTTGTAGAAACTGCTCTTGTTCAGGTTTTAATGATATGGTCATCTAATCAACTCCAGTCAGAACATTGGACAAGTTTGATAGGATTTCGTTCAATTTCAGCAGATTTGTACTGACCAAGCGGGTTACAGGTGATAGCGCCCTTGTTTTTTCCCGTTAGGACCTTCCTTCTAGGGTATCACAACATCTGGGTCAGAAACCCGGTTTCTGATTCGGGGGTTTCGGGTCCCCCCAAGTAGCCACCTCCTAGATTATGATAAAGAAAGTTTACTAAACTTAATAATAAAGACCGTGACCACACAACAGCTTAGACTCCCGACTGCGATCGCCAAGGAAACCTGGATTTGGAATGGCCATAAAGTTCAGTATGCCGTCCAAGGGGTCGGTCGTCCCCTCCTCCTGATTCATGGATTCGGGGCCTCCATCGGCCATTGGCGCAAGAACATTCCCGCCCTTGCAGAAGGGGGATATCGCGTGTTTGCCTTGGATTTGCTGGGGTTTGGCGGTTCAGATAAAGCCCCCCTGAATTACACCCTGGAACTCTGGGAAGAACTGATTACGGATTTCTGGAGGGAACATATCCAGGAACCGACGGTATTTATCGGCAATTCCATTGGTGCATTACTGAGTCTGATGCTGGTTGCCAATCATCCCGAAAAGTCAGCAGGGGGTGTTTTAATCAATTGTGCCGGGGGGTTAAATCATCGCCCGGAAGAACTCAATCCACCCTTGCGATTCGTGATGGGTACGTTTAGTAAATTAGTGAGTTCCCCCACTGTCGGCACGTTCCTGTTTAACCGCATTCGCCAAAAACACCGGATTCGTAATACCTTGCGCCAAGTGTATCGCAACCATGAAGCGATTACCGATGAGTTGGTCGATTTGCTCTATGAACCCTCCTGTGATGTGGGGGCGCAAAAAGTGTTTGCCTCAATTTTGACCGCACCTCCGGGAACACCTCCCTCGGAGATTTTACCGAATGTTACCCATCCGTTATTGGTGTTGTGGGGGGAAGATGACCCTTGGACACCGATCGCCGGTAGTCGGATTTTCCAGCAGTCTCACCCGGAACGGTCCATGACCTTTAAGTCCATTCCCAATACCGGGCACTGTCCCCATGATGAACGTCCAGAGGTGGTGAATCCCCTGATTTTAGACTGGTTAGAAACCAGTGGGTCAGGGAACTCCAACGCCTAACCTTGAATGATGCATCGGAGGAACAAGCGGTTGCCTTGTTCCTCCGATGACCAAGGCGGACCGTCTTTTTGAGGTAAAATCCTCACTTATAACCGAATGTTATGTTTTATCCGTGAATTGCCCTGTGTCTTATCATTATATTTTGTTTCATAAACCCTATAACGTGCTCTGCCAATTTAGCGATCGCGACGGCAAGAATGCCGGGATTGAACGCCCCACCTTAAAAGATTACATTGATATCCCGGACATTTATGCCGTCGGTCGTCTAGATTTAGATAGCGAGGGACTGTTGCTATTAACCAATCACGGTGCCATCCAACATCGCCTCTGCTCTCCTAAATATGCCCATCCCCGGACCTATTGGGTCCAGGTGGAACGCATCCCCGACGAACAGGCCCTCGATTCCCTCCGCAATGGGGTCCAGATTCAAGATTATCGCACCCGACCCGCAACGGTACAATTGTTACCCACAGAACCCGAACTCCCTCCCCGAGACCCCCCGGTACGCTTTCGCAAAACCGTCCCCACCGCCTGGTTAGAAATGACCCTCACGGAAGGGAAAAATCGCCAAGTTCGACGCATGACTGCTGCGGTTGGGTTTCCCACCCTGCGCCTAGTGCGATCGCGCATCGGCAACCTCTCCCTAGGGGGGTTACCACCGGGACAATGGCGAGATTTGACTCCCGAGGAGGTGAAATCTCTGTTGAAACAGTTGCGATCGTAGGGAGATAGGCAGGATAGGGTTCCTGTTCGTAGTAACGACTTCAGTCGTTATCCGCGTGTCATGGCGGATGCCATGACACGCATTATGAGCAGCGATCGCGCCTGGGAAGGAACTGGAGGATCCGCAGATGGGTGCGTTACTTGACATCCGCCAAGTAACGCGGATAACGACTGAAGTCGTTACTACAAACATTTTCCGCGTGTCATAGCGGATGCCAATTAA
The DNA here is from genome assembly GCF_024220515.1 of Oscillatoria sp. HE19RPO. GTDB lineage: Bacteria > Cyanobacteriota > Cyanobacteriia > Cyanobacteriales > Laspinemataceae > Laspinema. The sequence continues at coordinate 2,241 of NZ_JAMXOT010000316.1, read as the reverse complement.
CTTGGATAACGACTGAAGTCGTTACTACAAACAATCTCCCCCATCAAGCAATAACCAAGGACAAATGACCAAGGACAAATGACAAATGACCAATGACCTACAATAAAAACAGCCCCTAGCGATTTTCCACCATGAATGATTTTCCCGACTTTAGCGCGAACGGCTATAAAATTATCCGAGAACTCGGCCATAATCGTGCCGGGGGTCGGGTGACTTATTTGGCGCTGAATCAGCAACGAGAAGAATCGGTTGCTATTAAACAATTCCAGTTTGCCACCAGTGGTTCTGACTGGTCCGCTTATCGGGCGGTGGAACGGGAAATTGAGGTGTTGCAACAGTTAAATCACCCCGGGATTCCTAAATATTTGGATTCGTTTGAGACTGCCGATGGGTTTTGTATGGTCCAGGAGTATAAAAATGCTCAATCCCTGGCGGTGCCGCGCAGTTTTGAGGCGGATGAGGTCAAGGCACTGGCGATCGCGGCTTTAAACATCTTAGTTTATCTACAAACTCGGACCCCGTTGGTGATTCATCGGGATATTAAACCGGAAAATATCCTGGTGAGCGATCGCCTCACGTTATATCTCGTCGATTTTGGCTTTGCTAAACTCGGTTCGGAAGAGGTGGCAATGAGCAGTATGGTCAAAGGGACGATGGGATTTATGCCCCCGGAACAACTGCTAAATCGCCAACTGTCTGCGGCGTCTGACCTTTACGGATTAGGCGCTACGTTGATTTGTTTACTGACGGGGACTCGATCCGTGGCGATCGCCCAGTTGGTTGATGACGATTATCGCATCCAATTTAAACATCTCACCCCTAAAGTCAGTTGGCGCTGGATTGAATGGTTGGAAACAATGGTCCAACCCAATCCGGGCAGTCGCTTCCCCGATGCAGCAACCGCGTTGGCCGCCTTAGAACCGATTTATGTCGTTCGCACACCGGAAGTTCATCTGAGCAAAACTCACATCACGGCAACCGCCTCAACCCTAGGAGAACAAATTACCCACACTCTCTCGATTAAAAACCCGGTTCCCGACACCCGACTCCGGGGAAAATGGCAGGTTGCCCCCCATCCCCAGGACCCGCCTCATCGTCCCGATGCTCATGCTTGGATTTCCTTTTCTCCCGCACAGTTTAAAAAGAATCGGTTGGATGCTCAAGTTATTATTGATACGAGCCATTTACGCGCCAATCAAACCTATCAAAGAGAACTTTTATTAGAACATAATGGCATACCCAATCCGATTAGAATTCCCCTAGAAATTACCACGGCTCCCATTCCAATTTCGACTCAAAAATTACCCTACAGTTCATTAGGATTGTTATTTTTAGCCGCTGGTGCTGGAGGAATGTTAGCCCTACATTCGATCGCCACACCGATTGCGATCGCCCTCAGTGGATTTCTAGCTTGGGCGGGACTGTCTAAACTGGCGGGAAAGCAGGGATTTGTGGTGAAATTCCTGCTCACTGCCGTGGCAACGACCCTCATCGCGGCGATCGCTGGATTTACCCTAGGAATGGCTGCCGGAGCCAGTCTAATTGGGTCCTGGGCCACCGCTGGCACCTTAGCCGCCACCGCAGTCACCGGGGTTGCCTTAATCTTAGCCGCCTCCGGGATTACCAAAGAATTTGGACTACAAATCGCCACTGCGCTTTCTCTGCTAACTGCCGCCTCTGGCATCAGTTGCGGCATTGCTGTACAATTAGGATTCTGGACCCCGTTACTGATTGCAGCAGCAGCAATCACCGGCGTTCCCGTGATAGGAGTCATGGTCTGGCTGCCGATTAAGCGATCGCGTCTCAAAGCTCAATATCGCCGTTCTGAGCAGCATTTAATCGCTCCTTAAAGCCGATTTATTAACATTATAAATTGGCAAATATCATAGCAAAAAGGACAAGGCACTGCCTTGTCCATACTGGCATTTTTTTTGAAAACCTGCTAACGAGACTGCAACCAAGTCACTAAATCCGTGACTTCGGTAAAATCGAATAAAGCCTCGCTCAAATCTTCCAATTGAGCCGTTGTCAGTGCATCAATACGGTCTCGGATCTCGGGTTCCAGGGAACCGAACCGTCGGGTAATCGGACGCATAATCATGGCGATCGCCTCCTGCTTTTTCCCTTGATTGAGTCCCTGTTCAAGACCCTTGGCTAGTCCCTTTTGAAGAATATCTTGGTAAATCACGGATTCCTGCATAATTTCCTCCCGGAAAAAGTTAGTAATCGTATCTTTGTTAA
>NZ_JAMXOT010000494.1 GCF_024220515.1 Oscillatoria sp. HE19RPO | reverse complement strand
GGAGAAAATCGATTTACCGTGGCGGTAGAAATACCAGAAACCATTGCCCTGGGAGAAGCAGAAATCGTGTTAATCCGACCCCAGAAACAGCGTTTGGGAACGAATGTAGACCAATATGAAATTATCGAACTGGAAACGGAACGACCGATTCAACTGGCACCAGTCTGCCTGGAACATATTTTGGCAGCCCAAGAGTCGGGAGATAGCCTGTCGGTGTTGAATGTGAGTTCTACCGAATCGGTTATTTCTGAATCAAATAGTTCCGATTTGCTGACGGCGAAAATTCCCGTGGGGACGCCAGATGCGGTTGACAAGCCGGTTGAAGTGGCGGCAACTCACAATGGGACGCGAGCTTATGTGCCTCTAGCTCAGTCGGGTCGGGTGGCGCTGGTAGATTTGATGACTCTACGACAGGTGGATACCAACCCGCTGACGAGCGCAGAGATAGATCCGATTGACCTCCCGGCTAATGCCGCTCCCGGGGCGATCGCGATCCACCCCACGGACAAATACGCTTATATTGCCGACTCGAACTCTGGGGCGGTGTATGTGTTGGATATCGATCCCCTTTCCGACGCTTACAACCAAGTGACTCAAACGATTTCCCTCGCTTCGGCCACCTCTGGAGTGGCAGGCATTGAGCTGAGTCCCGACGGACGCAAACTTTTTGTGGCGGCTCCAGGTTTCCCCAATAGCCAGATTATAGTTATCAACACCGATCTGGCAGATCGCCCCAGTGACGAGAGCGCAAATACTCGGCGCTGGCACGAACCAATTGGCGAGATTTCTGTTCCCGCTTGGGTACAAGGGATAACCGTTGCCGAGAATTCGCAACAAATCGCCTTTACCACTGTGAGTGATCGCTATGGTTTTGGGGCGGTGGAAATTACCAACGACGATCCGCTCTTATTTGCTACCAGGGAGCCAAAATACGCCTCTTTAGGTCTCGGTTCGTTTGCGGATTACTTTGATATTAATCGAGCGGTGGATGTGGAGGTGATGGCCAACGGGGACTATGCTTTTGTGGCGGCGATTAATAACAGCAGCCAAACTAATGTGGAAAGTATAGACGGACGGCGAGCGGGCAGTAATATTGGCATTATTAAAGATCCCTTTGGCCCCAAACCGACGTTGGTGGCGGCAACTCGTCCCATTCCCGGCGGTTTGACGACGGATTTGGAACTGTCGGGAGGCGATCGCTATTTATGGGCTTCTTATCCGGGGTTGAAATTAGACTCGACGGAACAAGGTGCTTTATTGGGTTTCAACGTTGAGGAGATAGTCAAAGCGGTAGAAAATCCGGGCAATTTCTACCTGGATAGCAAACAG